>CANLFK010000129.1 GCA_947489925.1 Candidatus Caenarcanales bacterium | reverse complement strand
TACTTGCCAAGCCAAAGACAAATTAGCAATTGAAACAAAACTTTTATTAATTTTAAAAAATTTGCGTTATCAAAAAAAGATAGATGAAAAGCCGCTTCTGTTGAACTTTGAAGAATTTAAAATACTTTTTGAAAAATGTAGAAAAAAACTGGAAAGTAAATCTGAAAATAATCAAAAAATTACAATTACTGAACTTTATGAAATTTTAGTTAATGAAAAAATTTGGTTTGAAAAACCGCTTGGCAAGCAAGAAAAAAGCAAAGAAAAACTCAAAGCATTATTTAATTTGGCTCGTATCGATAAAGAAGATGGAGACCTGAAAATTAAAACCGAAGGCAGATTTTCTTTTTGCAGAACGGCTTGCAGATTACTTAAAGATTATTTGCTAAGTGGTTTAAATAGAACTGAATTTGTTGAAAATCGTTTGAATAATGAAAATTGGAAGAAAAATTTTGCTAAAAACTTAGAAGAAAGCGAAATAATTAATGCGATTAATCGTTTTGGAAATAGTTGGGAAAGCTTTAGTATTGGTGATGAAAGAGAAGAATTATTAAAGTTGGAAACCAAGCAAGAAAGACATAAATATATCGAAAAACTTTTAGGCAAAATTAATAATTATGTGGTTAAAAACCGTTTGCAAATTTTTTATAATTTAATTCGCTTTATGGAAAATAAGCTTGGAGAGCCAAAAGAAGTTTTAATTGAATTTGTTAAAGATGCTGATTCTTCATTTTTGCCTCAAAAAGACGCTAAAGACTGGGAAAAATTCAGAAATGAAAATCAAAAAGAAAATAATATAGCTCTCAAACACTTAAGAGAAGCTGGAATTACAAAACCAAGCTTTAAAGATATTGTCGCTTATAAATTACTAAAAGAACAAAATGAAAAATGTTTATATTCGGGTGAAGGAATTGAAATTGCTGACTGGAAAGCGGGAAGTTTGGAAATTGATCATATAATTCCTCGCAGTTTAAGTCATTGTGATGCTTTTTATAATTTGGTTTTAGTTAAAAAAACTTGTAATTCTGAAAAGGGAAATAAAACTCCTTTTGAATACTTGGAAGGTAATCCAGAAAAGACAAAATTAACTTGGACGGAATATAAAAATTTAATTAGTAATAATAAAAGAATTAAAAATAAAAAACGCAAATTATTAATTTCCCCAAACAAAGAAGGTTTAAGCTTAATTGAAAATTGGAATGGACTAGCAGAAACCGCTCATATTGCCAAGATTTGCCAGAAAATATTATGTGTTTATTTTGGTTGGGGAATGGGAGTTAAAGATCAAGACCGAAAAGTTTTTACGACAAGCGGCTCTCAAACAGCACAATTAAGAAATTGGTATTCTCTGAATGAATTTTTGCACGAAGAAAAACCCGAAAAACCTGAAGCTGAGAAGGAAGCAGAAAGTAAAACCGAAGAAAATACCGAAAATAAGAAAAAAACAAATACAAAAAATCGTGGAAATGATAAACATCACGCTTTGGACGCTTTTTGTTTGACTTTAGCCAGATTGAAAAATATACAATTTGAAGATGAGAGAGGCTTTTTTAGAGAAAAATCTTATAAAGATGGTTTTCCAATTGACTCAACCAGAAAGCTAATCAAACAATATTTAGATAATTTAATTCCTTTAAACCTTAAAACCAATAAAGCTGACCAATTCCCCGAGGAAACAATTTATTCGGCTAGATTATCAACAAATAATAAAAAACCAGAAATCCCCGTTTATGACATTGTTATTAGGAAAAACCTTAAAGAATTTTTATTAGGACAAATCAAGGAAGAAACTGAAAATAATAAAAAGAGAAAACAAGACGAAGAGAGCGAAACCGAGAACGAAGAAAATAAAGTTAAATTGCCAAAAATTTCAGAAGCTGAATTAAAAAAGCGAATTGAAAAAATTTATCATCAAGATATTAAAATTATTTTGTACGAGGAATTAAGACAAAACGGACTGGAAGCTTTTATTCAAAAAGTATTAAATCAGCAAATTATACATAGTCGTTTCCACTCACCAATTAAAAAGGTTTTGACTGTAACTTCTAAGCAAAATACTTTAAAAATCAGAACCGACAATAATAATAAAAAACGAATTGCTTTAGGAGAATTTGCTGACTATTCCAAAAAACCAGAAATACCAGAAGTAGAAAATAAAAAACCTAAAAATATTCAATTATTTAAAACAAAAGCTCATAAAGGTCAATTGGTTTATTTAGAGCCTAAGAAAAATGAATTTGTGGCAAGAATCAGACCAATTTATGGTTTTGAAAGTTTGAATGAAATTAAAGAAGAATTACAAGAAAAAGGTTTTGAACTTTATTCTGAAACAATTTTTAATACTGGCTGTTATTTGCAAATAGAAAATGACTTTGAGGCTTCTGGTAAAAAATACAAAGCTAATACTTATAAATTGAGGAGTATGTATACTGAGGGAAGGGTCAAGATGGAAGATTTAAATGGGCTCGAATTAGTTGTTTCCATAAACACTTTAAAGGAAGCTGGTTTTAAAAGATTAGAATTAAATGGTTTTGAATTAACTGGTATAAAAAGTTAAATTTAGGGGCTTCAAGTGAAATTCTTGAGGAGCTTTTTGTTTAGAGACATTTTTCTCTCTTCTAAAGCCATCTTCATTATTTTTGAAAACTTTATGTTTCCCTTTCTTTCCGTCCAGAAGAGCGACATCAAACTTATCTTTTGAAATGTCTATTCCTAAATAAAACATAATATAATTACCCTTGTATTGGTGAGTTAGAAATACTTATCCTTATTCAACCTCGTAGAATGCAAGCTCAAAGGCTTAAGATACTGTTCGAATTTGAGATAAGTTGAAAAAAGAAGAATTTTATCTAACCCACAGCTTCATTGAGCTAAAAAGGGGGTTTACAATTTATTCTTCTTTTTTCTAACAGAGATTCAGTATGCCATATACTGCTTTGCTCTACTTATTAAGATACGAGGGGGTTTAGCAAATGAAATTCTTTAGAAGCAAATTATACAGTACATAATTCACCATTTCAGGATTTTTATATAATGAATGATAGTTTAAATAAGTTTTTAAGTCATAAGCTTGATATTTTGCTAAAAGCTGATTTAAAGAGAGAATTAAACTTACCCAAAATTACAAATAAACAAATAATAAATTTTTGTAGTAATGATTATTTGGGCTTAAGTAAAGAAAAAAGCTTAATTGAAGCAGCTTATCAAAGTGCTTTGGAATTTGGCATTGGGGCTGGGGCTTCCCGCTTAATTAGTGGTAATACTAAGTTGCATTCTGATTTAGAAATAGAAATAGCTACTTTCAAAGGTACTGAAAACGCCTTATTATTTAATTCTGGATACGATGCAAATATTAGTACAATTGCGGCTTTAATGTCTAAACCAGATATTATTTACTCCGATGAATTGAATCATTCAAGCATTTTAAGCGGTATAAAATTATCGGACGCAAATTGTTTAAATTATAATCATTTATGTTTAAAAAGCCTTGAAGAAAAAATAAAAAGTACTCGTTTTCAATACAGAAATGCTTTGATAATTAGTGAATCGATTTTCAGCATGGATGGAGACATGGCTGACTTAAAAGCTTTAATTAGTGTAGCGGAAAAGTACAATTGCTGGTTAATGATTGATGAAGCCCATTCAACTGGTTTATTTGGTGAAAATGGAGCTGGCTTAATTAAAAGTTTAAAACTTGAAAATCGCATACCAATTCAAATGGGAACTTGTTCAAAAGCTTTTGGCTGTCAGGGAGCTTATATTGCTGGTAATAATTTATTAATTGAATTTTTAATTCAGAGAGCTAAAACTTTTATTTATTCAACCGCTCTTAGCCCAGCCATTTGTGGAGCTTTAAAGCAAAGTTTAAAATTAATTAGCACCGAAAAATGGAGAAGAGAAAAATTATTTGAAAACGCTGACAAAATAAAAACAATTTGTAAAAATTTGGACTATAAAATTATTAGCCAAGATAGCCAAATTATCTGCCTAGAAATGCCTAATAATAAAATAGCTCTCAAAGCGGCTGAATTTCTGCTAAAACAAGGCATTTTAATACAAGCCATAAGACCACCAACCGTCAAAAAAGCTAGACTAAGAATTACTGCATCTACCATTTATACAAAAGCTCAAATCAATCATTTAGCAAGTAATTTAACGGATTTACAAATGGCTTTATCTGGCTGGTAACAAATTATTATAAAATCGCTTTTAGCCAAGTTTGATAAGTCGCCTGCACTGTATATTTTTCAAAAGCCTCTTTTCTGGCATTCAAACCCATTATTTCCAATAGTTCTGGATTTTGTTTGAATAGTTTTAAATACTTAAGCCAATCTTCGGTCGTATTAGCTAAAAAACCAGTTTTATCATTTTGTATAATTTCACAATTAGCACCAATCGCAGAAGCAATACTTGGCAAGCCAGAAGCCATATATTGTATTATTTTAAAACCACATTTTCCTTTTGTCCAATTATTGTCGGGTAATGGCATAATTCCTAAATCGCACTTTTGAATTTCTTCGGCTTCAGTTCCTTCATTCCAAGGAATATAAGTAGTTTGTATATTACCCAAATTTAAATTAATTGCTCCTAAAATAAATAAATGTATATTGTCTTGAACCCAATTATTTTGCCATAAAGCGTTTAATTCATACAAGTAATTAGCTGTTGCTGGCGAGCCAACCCAAATGATTTTTAATTTTTCGAGAGGGTTTTTTTGAGTATAAATTTTATTTTGTTTATATTTTTCGGCAGAAATAACAGTTGGAATTATTATAAAATTACTATTCCAATTAGAAGTATAATTTGCTAAATATTGATTACCGACAATGACTGTATCGGCAAATTGCATAAGTTTACCAATTTTATGATTATTATAATTATGAAAAATAGCATCATCATAAATTAAAACCAATTTTTGTTTATTAGCCAAAAAGTTCTTTTCAAGAGCAAAAGGCAAATATGGCCATAATTCATTTTCTAGAATAATACTAGTATATTGGTTTAAGTTTTTTAAATTGAAAAATCGCTTTAAATAGCCTTCAGCCGCTTTAAATAATGGTTTTGTATTAGTTTTATAAAGCTGTTTTAAATAATTATCATCAAATAAAGGTAATATTTTATACTCAATATTTGTAGGTAAATAAGGTATATATTGCAAAGTTCTATAGCGAGAAGAAGCTCCTAAAGAGTCATATTTGGTTAGAAATAAAATTTTAGAATTTGACACAAATATATAAAACTATAATATTAAAAACAATATTAACATTAAATAATCTAAGTTCAATTAATAAAAAATACAAATATACACTCTCTAATTAAGCTGTTACTGCTAATTGAGGTTGCTGTGGTGATTGGAATAAAGAAGCCATATCAAATATGCCTCGGACATTATTAGCAATTCCTTGAAATTTTTCTGTTAAATGAGCAACAGTTTTGCTTCCAGGTAAACCAGACTGAGCCATTGTGTTAGCCCCTGTTTGCAAAGCAGTAAATTTATTTCCAGACTGCCACTCTTTTATAGTGCTAGAAGCTCCCAACACAGTATTTCCTATCTTACTTATTGTTTTTTCAAAACCCATAATATTATCCTCCTGAAGAGATTATTAAATTAATTTATATTAAAGAGACCAATTTTTATAATAGAATTTTATTCTTACAAAATAGTAAAACTAGCTAAAAGGCTTAATTTAATAGAGAATTAAAAATATTTAAGTTTATTTGCAAAGGAATTTAATCTTGAGCCTGAAAATTGGTAGCCGTGGATCAAAACTAGCCTTGGTGCAAGCAAAATGGGTACAGCTTGAATTAAGCAAATGTGGCTTGCAATCAGAAATTAAAATTATACAGACCAAAGGTGATTTGATTCTGGATAAAGCTTTACATAAAATTGGCGACAAGGGACTTTTTACGGCTGAATTAGAAAAAGCATTATTAGACCAAGAAATTGACTTAGCTGTGCATTGCCTAAAAGACTTACCGACTGCCATAAATAAAGATTTGCCAATTGCAGCCATTACCCAAAGAGAAGAACCTTGGGATTGTATTATATTTAGCTCTAAGCACCAAAAACTTAATTCTTTGCTTGATTTGCCACCTAAAGCTAAAATTGGAACTAGTAGCTTAAGACGAATTGCCCAATTAAAAGCCTTGAGAGCAGATTTTGTTTTTATTGATTTAAGAGGCAATATTGATACACGAATTAAAAAAATAAAAGAAAGTTTTAATGATTTGGACGCTGGAGTTTTGGCTTTGGCTGGTCTTAAACGCTTAAGCTTAGAAAA
>CANLFK010000128.1 GCA_947489925.1 Candidatus Caenarcanales bacterium | reverse complement strand
TTTACTTTAACTTTTACGCATAAAGATATTTATCATATAAATGGTTTCAATTTAAATTATGAAGGACTTGATGGTGAGCAAGACTTTGTCAATAAGTTAATTAAAGAAACGCAAAATGAAGTGCTTTTTAATGAAAATGGTGAACTTTTATTTACTCCGCTTAAAACGGCTGCTATTCTTGGCTCAGAGCCTTTTGAAATGATTGGACAAAGTAAAAATGCTTGGGAAAAAAACTTTACATTAGGCGAAATGGAGGAAATACTCTTTAAGAATAACTTTAAGCTTGGAAAAATAAAAACTGTTAAAACTCAAGAATTAACCGCTCTGAACACAAATTTACCTTTAAATGACAGCCTTTTTGTTTATATTAATGGCGATTTAGCTCAAATACAAATTCCTTTTTTTGAAGCACAACAAATTTTTAAATTGCCCAGCCCTAATTTTCGCATTTATTCCTTTGCGGGCAGGGACGGACAAACTAATTTGCAATTTATTGGTAATTTACCGTCTAGTTGGAATAATCCAAGACCACCTATTTTGAATATAGTCAGAGCTATTTATGAATCGACTAAGCCAAATATTGATTATAAAGAAGTTTTGTTTGCAATGTATCCGCAAAGTTATTTAGGCAAAATTTAAATTAAATAAAGCTCTCTTTATCACATTTTTTAGATGTTATTACTTAGCTATCTCTGATTCGGACAAAATACAAACTGCTTAAGTTAAAATATTAAATAACTTTGTTTTAAAACCTTTTTTATTTTAAATGAATTCTTTTAAGCCCGTTTCGAACCGTCCAAACTTTAATCAAATTGAATCCGAAATTATTAAGTTTTGGCGAGAAAATAAGATTTTTGAAAAGTCAATTGAATTGCGTGAATCCGCTGAAGAATTTACCTTTTTTGAAGGGCCACCAACTGCCAATGGAAAACCGGGTGTGCATCATGTTTTGGCAAGGACTTTTAAAGATTTAGTTTGTCGTTATCAGACCATGAAAGGCAAAAAAGTGGTGCGGAATGCTGGCTGGGACGAACATGGACTTCCTGTTGAAATTGAAGTGGAAAAATCACAAGGCTTTACCAATGAAAGAAGCAAAAAAGAACAAATTGAAGAATTAGGAATAGAAAGGTTTAATGAGCTTTGTGCGGAATCAACCAAAAAATATATTGATGAATGGGAAAAATTAACCGAGAGAATGGCTTATTGGGTGAACTTTGAAAATGCCTATAAAACTAGCTCTCCGCAATATATTGAGAAAGTCTGGAGTATTTTAAAAAGCCTAAACAATAAAAACCTCTTGTATAAAGGTAATAAAGTTGTGCCTTGGGCTTGTGATTCGGGAACAGTTGTCTCACAGGCAGAAGTTGCTCAAGGTTATAAAGATGTAATTGATGAATCTGCTTATGTAAAGTTTAAACTGACTGAAAGCTCTACTAAAAGCCTAAAAGAAAAGTTTAGTATTTCTGCTGAAGATGAAAGTCCAATTTATATGCTGGCTTGGACAACTACACCGTGGACTTTACCGTCTAATATGGCTTTAGCAATTGCCCCCGACATTGAATATGTGATTTGTAAAAATAAAGAAAGTAATGAATATATAATTATCAGTCAAAAACGCTGGAAAGCCGTCCTCGGTGAAATTGACTGGGAAGTTGCTGGGAGTTTGAGAGGAAAAGAACTTTTAACTAGAAAAGAAAATAAATGGATTCAAAACTCTCCAAAAAATGCAGAAAAAGCTTGTTTTAAGAATTGTATAGATCAAACTTTAATTTCTGTAAACTTTGGCAATAATTTTGAGTTTTGGGATTCTGTCAAGAATGATAAAGATAACTCTGATAAATTTTATTCAATTGAAATGAGTGATATTCCTGCTTTTATGTTTGAGCAGTGGAGAAAACCAGTAATAATAAAAGACTTAAATACCAATAAAGAATTTAAAAATGGAGAGATAAAAGCTTCCTCCTCTCATGGAATAAAGCGTTTAAATAGACAAATAGAATTAGAATCTATTACTTATTCTTGCTTGTTTAGTGAAAATTTAAAAAATGAAATAGTTTCAGGTAAAAAATCAGCTGATGAAATTTTTGTTGAAGACTCTGAGACTAGCGGAACGGGAATTGTACATATTGCACCAGCTTTCGGACAAGATGACTTTGAGTGTTATCAAGCCAATGGCATAGAAGATAATATAATTTGTGCAGTTTCGCCCAGTGGAGTTTTTAATGAGCAAGCACCAGACTTTTTAAAAGGGCAGTCAATATTTAATGATAATAAAAAAACTGGTTTGCAGGAATTTGTGCGGATAAATAAAATTATTTGCAAAGAGCTGGCTGAAAGAGGCTTATTATTAAAAACTGAAAAGTATGAACATTCTTATCCGCATAATTGGCGTACAAATAATCCGCTTATTTATTATTTGCGTCCTAGTTGGTATGTGGCTACTAGCAAGGTTAGAGATGAATTAATTGCAGCGAACAAAAATATAAATTGGTATCCAGAACATATAAAAGAAGGTCGGTTTGGGCAATGGCTAGAAAATAATATTGATTGGTCAATTTCACGAGAACGCTTTTGGGGAACTCCTTTGCCGATTTGGTTTTCAGAAAGGAGATTTGAAGTCATTGGTTCTTTTGCTGAACTGGAAGAAAAAATCAATAATTTTAATCCAAGCCAAAAAGACTTACTGGCAAAAATTAAAGAAAATCCGCATAAACCTTTAATCGACCAACTTGAATGGGAAGAATATGGTGATAAGTTTAAAAGAGTTCCAGAAGTTTTAGATTGTTGGTTTGATTCTGGTTCTATGCCAGTGGCGGCTTTTGGAACTGAACCAGAAAATTTTAAAACGGCTGATTATATTTGTGAGGCAATCGATCAAACTAGAGGTTGGTTTTATTCGCTTTTAGCTATTGCCGTTAGTTTAAGTTGTAAATATGACGAAAGAACCCACGAAACTGAAATCATAAATAATTTAAGATCACCTTATAAAAATGTTTTGTGCTTGGGGCATATACTCGACAAAGACGGTCAAAAAATGAGTAAGTCTAAGGGTAATGTTTTAAACCCTTGGGATTTATTTGAAAAGTTTGGAGCTGATCCAGTGCGTTGGTATATGATTTCAGCGGTTTCAGCTGGGCAACCAATTAAATTTGATATTGATGGAATTTCTGAAGTGATGAGACGATTCATTTTGCCGCTTTGGAATACTTATTCATTTTTTGTTTTGTATGCAAATTTGGATAAAATTACCGCTTTGGCTTTAGAAGAAGCAGGTGAAGAACAATTAAAAAAACAAGTTCAACCAATTGATATTTGGATTACGGCTAGGCTCAATCAGACACAAAAGCAAATTAATGAAGAATTTGAAAAGTATGAATTTGCGAAAGTAGCTCAATTAATCGAGAAATTTGTAGATGATTTGTCCAATGTTTGGGTTCGTTCTAATCGTAGTCGCTTTTGGAATGTTGGCAATTCGCTTGATTATAGTGCTTATTTGACTTTGCATACTTGTTTAATGGCTGTTGCTAAGATGTCTGCTCCTTTTGCTCCTTTAATCAGTGAAGAAATCTATCAAAATTTAAAATCAAAAGATGGCTTTGAGAGCATACATTTAAGCAATTGGGCAGAAGCTGATGAATTAACTGAATTAGAAAATAATTTGCTTGAACAAATGGAATCAGCTTTGGAAATTATTAATATTGGACGAAGTTTGCGTCAGGAAGCCAAAATTAAGATTCGTCAGCCTTTAGCTCAGATTTTTGTGTCTGATGAGTTTAATGTGCAGTATTTTGCGGATTTAATTTTGCAAGAGCTTAATATTAAAGAATTATTGGTTATACCAGCCAGCGAGCTAGAAAACAATTTGAAAGCCCAATTAAATACTGAAATCAGCCCAGAATTAAAAGCCGAAGGTTTAGCCAGAGAATTTATTCATTCAGTGCAGAATTTACGCAAAAGTTCGGGATTTGAAGTTTCGGATCGTATTGAAATAAAAATTGACTTTATGAATAATATTGAATTAGCTGAATTAATCAAACAAAAGAAAGAATATATCATGAATGAGGTTTTGGCTTTGGCTTGGCTTGAAGAAGTTAATATAAATACTGAAAGTAAAAAAATAAAACTTGATGGCTTTGAAATTAGTCTTCAATTGAGTAAAATTAATTATTAATGGGAATAAAAAATAAAAATAAATATGAAAGAAAATTTAAATAAAGAAGCTTGGCTCGAAAAAGATGAAAAACACTTGTCTAATGCACTTTATCGTATTTTTAATTTAGTCATTGAAAAAGGTGAAGGCTCATATTTATTTACGACCGATAATGAAAAATATTTAGATTTAACTAGCGGAATTGGCGTTACTCAGCTTGGGCATTGCCATCCAGAAGTTGTGAAAGCCGCTCAAGATCAGTTAGAAAAATTATTTCATATTAGTTGTGTCGCTCATCACACAAAAAATATACAATTAGCCGAAAAACTGGCTGAAATTTTACCAGGCGAAATTAATAATACTTTTTTCTGTAATAGTGGAGCAGAAGCGGTTGAGGGAGCTATCAAAATCAGTCGTTATCAAAGACCAGGCAGACCAAATTTAATTTCTTTTAGACCAGCTTTTCATGGACGCACTTTGGGAGCTACTGCTTTATCATCGTCTAAAATAACTTTGAGGCAGAATTATGATCCTTTATTGGCTGGCGTGAATTTTGTTGATTTCCCAAATTGTTGGTCTTGTCCAGTTTTTAAAGACCCCGAAACTTGTAATTTAGAATGTTTAGACCTTTTGAAGAGAATGTTTAAATTACATTTACCGCCAGAATCTGTTTCAGCTATTATTATTGAAGCCATTATCGGTGAAGGTGGTTATATTCCAGCTCCCAAAGGTCGTTTCAATTATTTAAAAGAATTAAGATCTATTTGCGATCAGTATGGAATTTTATTAATTATTGATGAAGTACAGTCTGGGATTGGTCGTACGGGAAAATGGTTTGCCAGCGATCATTATGAAATAGAGCCAGATATTATTACAATGGCAAAAGGTTTAGCAAATGGCTTACCCATTGGGGCTTTTTCGGGCAAGCATGAATTAATGAGCAAAATGCCACCTGGTTCGCATGGAAATACTTTTGGCGGAAATCCAGTATCTTGTGCGGCGGCATATAAAACCTTAGAAATTATTGAGAGAGATAATATTTTGAATTATGTGTCTGAGACTGGAGACGAAATAATTAAGCATTTAAGTACTGAATTAAAAGATAAAGCAAAAGTACGGGGATTTGGTTTTATGCTTGGCTTAGAGCTTGAATCTAAAGAAAAAGTTGATCGAGTGATACAAAAATGCTTTGAAGAAAAGATCTTGATTTTATCGGCTGGTACTAATGCTTTGCGGATAATTCCACCTTTAAACATTGAAAAATCACTTTTATTACAAACTATTGATAAGTTAATTGGAATAATTAGTGCAGAAAGATAAAAGTAAAATTATTGATCTTTGGCAAAGAAAACGAACACAGCAAAAGAATAAGAGAAAGAGAAATTTCTTAAAAAGACTAATTGCTTTTGTTTTATTTGTGTTTTTGAATGGATTTTTAATTTATTTTTATACGACAAATTTACGGGTCGCTAATTATATTGATTTGCAAGGCTTAAATGATCAAGCAAAATTAAATCAAATTAAAAAGGGTCTTTATTTGCATACCGAAAAGAAGAATTGGTTATTTTTTGTAAATCGACAAGCACTGATTGAAAGAATTAAAAATATAGATCCTTTAGTTAATAAAATTGAAATAAAAAAGATTTTGTGGCCACAGGCAAAATTAAAAATAATTATTCAAGAAGACTTGCCTTGGGTTTATTTTGGTAATGGTTGGCTTTTAACTTCAAGTGGATATTTAATTGAAGATACTGAAAAACTCAATTTTGATGAATTAGCATTTTCTTCCAGTGCGGTTTTATTTGCTAAAGACAAGCAATATGAATTCTGGAAAAAAGAAGGCAAAAAAATTCAAAAGCTAATTTATTCAATTAATACTCAAATGCCCGAAAAGCCATTAAAAGGAATTTTTTTGAATTCAAGTGGAGATAATTTAATCATTTTGGATAATTTGCAAATTAATTTAGGCTCTTGGGACGCAGAAATATTAGACCGAGCCGCTCTTTTATCTAGTCTTAAACCAGTTTTACAAAAATATAACTTGAAAGAAAATACTTTAAATCTGAAAAATAAAAATATTGCTAATTTAAAATTAAACTGAATAAATTTGTTTAAAAAATATCTGGCTACAGTACAAAAATACAAATGCTAAAGAATTAAGAAAATAACCCCAGCCTTACGGCGACCCCTGAAAAGGGGCTCTCAATAATTATCTTTTGTTTATTCAAAT
>CANLFK010000127.1 GCA_947489925.1 Candidatus Caenarcanales bacterium | reverse complement strand
AACTGCTTTAAGAAATTCACTTGAAAGACTTTTTGATTTAAAAACAGATCATTTTATTTTAGTTGATACAAAAGGCGTTGAAAAAATTATTGACGAGGCTGGTGGCATTGCAGTTGATATTCCCAAGAGAATGGTTTACAGAGATAAAACTGATGGCTTAAATATTAATCTGGAAGCTGGAAGACAAACTTTAACTGGCAAGCAAGCTGTTGGTTTTTTGCGTTTTCGGCATGATAATTTGGGCGATATTGGTCGTATTCAAAGGCAACAAATTTTCTTAAGAGCTATTAAACAAAAACTAGCTGATCCATCTTTATATGCCAAAATTCCACAATTAACTAAAGCTTCGCTAGACAGTGTTTTAACCGATTCAAATTTAACTTTTATTGATTTAATTAAATTAAGTAATTTCACCAAAAGCTTGCCCGAAAATTCACATATTTTTGCTACTTTACCAGGTGATTTTTCAATGCCAGAAACTCAGACAAAAGTAATTTATGAAGAAGTAACTATTTCAAAGCCAGCTACTCCAACAGTTGATAATACAAATAATCCTTATTCTGCCAAAACAGAAGATAAAGCCACAAATCAAGCTGAAAACGAAACATCGCCAGAGACAGTAAAAAGTGTTCAACTAAGACCAAAAGTTATAACTTATACAGCTCCTTTTGTTAGTTATTGGTTGCCGAATGAAGCTGAAATAGAAAAATTAATCAATAAATTATTCAAAAATGAAACAATTGAAGCTGAACTTGAAAATATATCAGCCAAAAATATAAAAGTAGCCATTGAAAGCATTTGCCAAAAACAAAAAGGAAGACAAGCTTTAAGAATTTTGACTAATCGTTTGAGCAAAGCTGGTTTTGAAATTATTGATATTTCGACCGCTAATAAATTTGAAAAAGCTGGGATTTATGCCCAAAAAGGTAATTTGGAAGAAACTGACTTTTTAAGAGATAAATTAAACCTTGAAAAATCAGATATTGATATTTTGGCTGGTTCAGCTGGTTCGCCTTTAGCAGACATTACAATTGTTTTAGATTCCGATTTGGCGGATAAATTAATTAGTCTGGAAAAAGAAATTTAATTATTTTTTTATTTTCAGCATTTAATAAAAGATAAAATTTTGCTTAATAAAATTTATGGCATAATCAGCTTTAAGAAACTGTCTGAAATTTTCACGACAATCAAAGTTTCAATTTTTACTAAATTCACTTAAAACACAAAGAGGCTTAAATGAATCAGAAATTCACGAGTTCAATAAAACTTTTTTTACTGGCTTTAATTTTACTTTTACCTTTAAATCAGGCCAAAGCAGTTAATTATGAAAACCCAAAAGCAGTTGAAGCTTTAAGCAAATGCCTTGCCGCTCAAGACGCAACTATGTACGGAACTGCTAATTGTGGACATTGCAAAAAGCAAAAAGAGATGTTTGGATCTTATTTTAGAAATGTCCGTTTTGTAGATTGTAGAGCTGGTTCAGCCGCCGCCAAAGAATGTAATGTCGCTAAAGTTGGCAAGTTTCCACAGTGGAATTTTACAAATGGCAAAAAGATTGTCCGTGAAGTCGGTTTAGATGAAATTGCTAGCGTTTCTGATTGTGATATGTTTGTCGCTAAAGCTCTTGGAGACGATTATTCAGAATCGGTTATTTCTAATAATTCTCAATCTAATAATAATCTAAAAAGAGCTTCCGAAGACAATAATACTAATAATGACTTTTCCAATCCTGTTTATGGAAACAGTGCTGAATTAGCTAAATGCTTAAAATCAAAAGGTGTTAAGTTTTATGGTTCACCAAAATGCAGCCATTGTAATAAACAAAAAGAAATGTTTGAAGGCAATTTTGAAAAATATTTAAGCTCAAACTTTCATAATTGTAAAGGTTCAGGCAGTGAAGTAGCTGAATGTAATAAAAATAATACTTTTCCTTTTCCAACTTGGAGAGAACCATCAAGTGGTAAAAAATTACTTGGTCCAGAAAAAAGCTTAAATCAAATTGCTAAAACCTTTGGTTGTACTCTTGAAGACAGAGAAATGATTTCTGATAATAATACAAACAGTTCTGGTCAGTCTTCCTCGCAAATGACAAATATGAATGATGAAACTGAACAAAATAAAGTTTTCTCAAAACCAGTTAATTATCAAAATGATCAACAGGTAACTTCAAGTTCTAATTCTAGTAATTCTTATAATCAACAAGACAAAGTATTTTTAGAGAAAAAACAAGAAAAATTAGCTCAATGTTTAATTAATCGAAATATTATTTTGTATGGAATTCTTGATCAAAGTAAAGGTAAACCAATTCAACAAAAAGCTACTATGCAACAATTAGGCGAATTAGGAAGTGCTTCTAAAAAAGTAAAAATTGTAGATTGCTCATTAGGACAAGCTGAATGTAATGGTATTTTAGTTTATCCAACTTGGATCTTGGAAGATAAAAGAGAATTAGCTGGTGTTTATGAGCTAGATAATTTAGCCCAAATTTTGAATTGTGAGCTCCAATAAATTACTTAATAAAAAATTAAAGCGTAATACTAGCCTTAAAAGCTCAGTTTCGGTTTAAAATATTTGTGGAAAATCTTTATTTGTAGTTATGGTGATTAAAAACCAAATTCAAATCAAGATTCACTTAATATATAGACTCATTAATGGAGACTTACTGAAATGAAAAAGTTTGCTAGCACAACTTTCCTTTTAGCTTTTGCTTTCGTTACCTTAACTGGTTCTGATTCACAAGCTCGCTTATTCGAAGATAAGTGTAATCCAACCCCAACAAAATGCGGTCCAGTATGCTTTGACTGTGCTCCTAATAAGCCACACAAAGTTATTGAACTCGACAAATGTGCTTATAAGAACAAACCTTATAATTACTACACATGGAAAAAAGCTGGCGAAAAAGAAGTCGCTTCTGATTTCTATGACTGGGCTGCCTCACCTGAAGGTGGAGAAGGTGCAGAGTAATTATTAGGACTCTCTAAATAAAAATATTTTTCTTTCTAAACCAAAGAGATTTATTTTAAATTTAAGACCGTTAGCTTTAATTAGTTAGCGGTCTTTTTTTATTGACACACAAAATTTGTATGAATTTAATTGATTTTGACCTTGAATTTTTAAAAAACTATGACTTTATAATTGGAGTAGACGAAGTTGGTCGTGGTTGTTTGGCTGGTTGTGTTGTCGCAGGAGCTATTAATTTTGAACCTAAAACATTAAAGCAAAATTGGTTAAGTGAAATAAATGACTCCAAAAAGCTAAATTTTACTAAAAGACAAAGCTTGTCTGACAAATTGAAAGAAAATTGTTTTTACGCTTTGGGTGAAGCTAGCGTGGCAGAAATTAATGAAATTGGAATTTTGAATGCAACATTTTTAGCTATGAGAAAAGCAATTGAGCAATTATTAAGCAAAATAAATCCCACCGAAAAACATAAATATTTGATTTTAGTAGATGGAAATTTAAAAATACGACAATTAAAACTTCCACAAAAAACTGTTATAAAAGGAGATAGCCAGTCTTTGCATATTGCGGCTGCTTCAATTTTGGCTAAAGTTTATCGAGATAATTTAATGATTGATCTTTCGACACAAGAAGATTTTAAACATTTTAATTGGCAAAAAAACAAAGGTTATGGCACAAAAGAGCATCAAGAGGCGATTATAAATTATGGCTCTACTAAATTACATCGCCCAAAGTTTATCCGAAAGCTTATTCCAGATTCTTTAAATAATGAAATTAAGCTTTTTGAATTATAAATTTTACTTGTTTTTATTTTAATGTGAGTTCGACGACCAACAAAACAAATAAAACCGCACAGAGAAGCTAGATTTTATTTGCTGTGTTCTATAGCAATCCCGAAATAAAGTGAGCTATTACGGTATAATTTGTTTCTAAAAAACTTCATTTGCTAAACCCCCTCCGCCCCCTTGACAGGGGGAACTCAATGTTTTAGTATTCCGAAGATTATATTTCACTCAGTTTGAAACTTACTTGATGGTTTAAGTCTTAGGTTTAAATTTGATAATTTTTAGGAAAAAACTTCAAAACTCCCCCTGTCAAGGGGGCTGGGGGGTTTATTAAGTCATAAAATATTCAAGGTCTATTTTAGTCGGGGAGTGTTCTAAGACTTTTCCGTCGATCGAATTCACATTATTTTAATTCTAAGCTTGCATAAAATAATCAACTCCTTCAATGGCTGGATTTTCTGGTGCATCTGGCAGTCCATTAGCCGCTGTCGGTATTCGTGTGAGTTCACCACTTTGTATTAATGCTACCACTCCAGCTTCTCCATTAGGTGGGAAACCATTGAATTTTTCACCAGCTACTTTATTGAATTGATCAATTGAAAAATAAGCATTCTCTCCATTGATTGAAACATATGCAAGATCTCTATGTGTCGAAATATGATTATAGACAACTTGTCCAGTTGTTTCATCAATACAAGGCCAATGAAAATAATCAGCTGGTGGACAAGGAGTAACTGAAGGAGTTGGAGTTATTGAAGGAGTTGGAGTTATTGAAGGCGTTGGTGTTGTTGTTGGAGTTGGAGTTGGAGTTATTGAAGGAGTTGGTGTTGGGCAAGGAGTATCTATTGGTGGCTGATAAATATAAGTAACTGGTCCCCAACCGCCACCAACCATAACTTGATTTTGATTAATTCCTTGTTGTCCAATCATATTTAAAGAGTCATTTCCAGAATTAATAACACCACTATTATTATTAGCTTGATTGGTTGGAATATTGATAGAAGGCATGCCACTACCCATTTGAAGAGCAGCACTTGGACTATAACCATCTTGCATAGCCGCTAACATTTGGGCTGCATTCGGTGTCTCCACATTAACTATCGATTGTTTTTGAGCAATATTTTGTTGTGCAGTCTGTTCAAATTGTGCACCTCTATTACTATTATTAATATTTAAGTTCATTACAAAATAAAAGTTGGTCGAATAACTAATATTTGCCAGTAATTATTTTAAATAAAACTTATTAGTAATGAATTCATTGATATAATGAGAGTTTGCACAAAGCTAAATTAAGCTAAATATTTAATAAATTAAGTTTAATCCCTAGTAATTATGATTAAACTTAAGTCCAGATAATAAAGTAATAAAATGCCATTTAAAGTTAGTTTCACTGAGGCTTTAAAAGAAGTAAAAAACCGCTTTGATATTTTAAGTATTATTTCTCGCAATTTGACTGTCAAAAAAAATGGCATTAATTTTGTGGCTCTTTGCCCTTTTCATGATGATAAATCACCTTCACTAATTATTAGTCCGCAAAAAGGAATTTATAAATGTTTTTCTTGTGGTGCAACTGGTGATATGTTCAAATTTATTACTGAATATCAGAAAATTACCTTTTATGAGTCTGTCAAAAACTTAGCAGGCGAAATGGGCTATGAAATTATTAAAAGTGAAAATACTGCCGCCCAAGACCCCAAAATTTTAGCGGAAAAAGATTTACTTTTTAGAATTAATACAATTGCCAAAGACTTTTTTGCGAATAATTTGTGTTCAGTCTTTCCAGAAGCTAAATTTGCTTTAAATTATTTAATTACAAATCGTTCATTAAACCAAGAAACTATTGATCAATTTGAATTGGGTGTGAGCTTAAATTCGTCTAATGCTTTATTGTCTCATTTGCAAAAAAATTATAGTGCTGAATTAGGCGATGCAATCAAGCAACCCGAATTTTTATATAAAACTGGCTTATTTCGTGAAGACAAACAAACTGGTATTCCGTGCGACCGTTTTAGAGAGCGGCTAATGATACCAATTAAGGATCAAGAAAATCGAGTAATTGCTTTTGGAGCAAGAATTTTAAAAGATATAAGCGGACAACCCAAATATTATAATTCACCTGAAACCGCTATTTACCAAAAAGGTCAGCATTTATTTGCTTTGAATATAGCTCAAGAATATACCAAAACTGAAAAGAAGATTTTGCTTTTGGAAGGTTATTTTGATGTTATTCAAGCTCATCAAAAAGGTATAAAATACGCAGTTGCTTGTTTGGGAACGGCTTTAACCAAAGAGCAAATTCAAATACTTTATCAGTCTAATTTACAAAGGAAAATCATTTTAGGTTTTGATGCTGATTCAGCGGGGCAAAAAGCCCTTAAAAGCAGTTTGCATATTTTTCAGGAATTACAATTTGCTCAAAAACCAGACCTCAAAGCTTTGTATTTGCCTAATGTAAAAGACATTGATGAATTTTTGCTCAAATATGAAGTAAGTGAATTAGAAAGTATTTTGCAAAATGCTCCGACTGCATATCAATTTGCTTTAAAAAAAATCTTTCAAAATTATATTGATTTACAAGACAATCAAGAAAGGCGTCAGGCTTTAGAAGAAGCAGTTGATTTAATTTATGATATTCAAGATCCAATTGAACAGGAATTTGTAACTGAATATTGTGCCGAAAGTT
>CANLFK010000126.1 GCA_947489925.1 Candidatus Caenarcanales bacterium | reverse complement strand
TGTTATCTTTGTTTCGGCTGGAACAGGTAGTTTTTCACCTTTTTGTTTAAGAATAGGAGTAATTGTAGTAAGTTTTTCTGACTCAATAGTTTTTGTTTTACTTCTAGTTATTGGTGGTATTGGCATTTCTTCTCGCAGACCTCTTAACTGTTCTCCAGTAACTACTGTTGTTTGATTTGGATAGGATTTATCATGATTTATTTGTTCCTTATCCTCCTCTTTATTAGTAATATTATTTACGCTCCCGCCATTATATCTAACCTTAGTGAAGCCAACTGGAATCTTATTTTTATCAACTACCCTCTTTGTATGAGGTTTTCTTGGCTGAGATAATAATGTCTGATAAACTTGCTCTGGTAAAGTAATACCTTCAGTTTCTAATGTTTTTAAAGCAGTTAAAAGAGTTTTTGGTGTTATTTCTTCTAACAAAAGTTCCCCAAACAATAATTCTCTAAATCTACCTTGCAAGCTTCTTTTCGTCTGAGCATTTTGCGGTAATAATGCCAAATTTAATACGGCTGATAAATTATTAATCCCAGCTTTTTTTATTTGATTTATAAACTGTACTAAGTCATTTTCCAGTAAATCTTTATTGATAGAATATTGACTCCAGTACCTTGGATTTCCATCTTTTCCAAAGCTGACAATTTCACGCTCTAACACAGTAGCACAAAGCTCGCTTAGTCTTGAATCAGAAGAATCCACATTAATAGTTTGATTACTATCTGAAAATTTTAATGTATATAAATCATTATTATTAGCATCTTTGCTTATCAGTACAGTTTGTTCATTGACTAATTTAATACTAAATTCTTTATTAACTTGTTTTGCTGTATCTATATATAAGTCTAATATTCCTAAAGCTAAATCTATATTTTTGTCTTTGTTTGTACCATTAAAGAAAATAGCACCCAATGCTTCCCATCCAGTAGTTTCTTGTATTTTTTTGAAAGCTTGTCGTAATTTTTCTCCCCTATCTGAAACAGTTAAAGTAGTATTCTCACTTGACCATGGACTATTCGTTTCTAAAGCTTTTGTTAATGAATCTGCTTCTTGACTCCACAAAGAGGCTAGTTCTTTTAAACTTAAATCTTGCAGTTTAATACCTGCTTTCGTGCTTGGAACAAATAAAACGTCACCTCTTTTTAATCCAAGCTCCTCATTTTTTATTGCAAATTCTTTAATTTCATCAGCCCTTAAACTAAAACCATAAAAACTGTTTGTCCAGGGGTCTGGCTTATTTGGAAGCTTATTTATTTCGATTTCTCGTTTTTCAGTTTGACTTCTCGTTACTACTCGTTTTGAGCTTGTAGTATTTGGGATTTTCAAAGAAGAAAAAGGCTTTATAAACATATTAGTAAAAGATTAAAGTTTGATTGTCAAAATGAGTCTGTACTATAATAATCACAATGTTTATTCCTGTCAATATTTATTCAAAAGTGCTGTTTCATTTTTTACTTTAGTTGATTATTTTGATTTTGATCATAATTGTCCATATCGCCTAATAAATCAGCAGGCAAGTTTTTCACCTCAGAGAGGGCAGTTTTAAACTTATTAAATTGTTCGGCTCTGGTATTTTGCTTCGAAATACTGTCTAATTGCCTTTGTCCATTTTGAATAATTGAAATTGCACCCAAAGTAGTTCTTTCTAATTCATGTAAAACGGTTTCAGCATAAGAATTTGCTCCTCTTCTAATATTTTCAGCTTCAATTATCGAAGAATCTAAAACTAAGCGAATTCTTCTTTTTGACTCCTCTTCGGCTTCTTTGATTTCTTGTTCAGTTATTTGATAAATTCTTTGAGCTTCTAATTTTACTTGTTCTCTAATTCGGTCGGCTTCTGAATGAATTGATTTAACTATCTCAGATTCATTAATCATATGATTTACTTGATCTTCGGCTACCGCTAACATATGTCTGGCATTGTCTTCTGCTTGCATCATAATTTCATGGGCTTTTTTGCGTGCCGAAACCAAAATATGCTCTTCATGCGAAACTAATTGCTTGGCTTCGGCTAATTCTTCAGGTAGCTCCGAGACTGACTGTTCAATTAAATTTTGCAAATCTTCCGAACGAATTAATTTTAAGCCCAAAAAAGGAAGAGTCGGTGAATTTTCGACCAAAGAAAGCATTCGATCAAGTAATTTATAAATGCTCAATTTTCTTGCTCCTTTTTTATTTCTTTAATTGGGAACAAATATTTATGAGTTGATTCTGGTACCCAGTGTGCCACATTTCCACCTAATTTCGCAATTTCCCTAATCCTTGAAGAACTTAAAAAAGCATATTGCGTATTAGTCATTAAAAACAAAGTTTCAACTTGACCTAGATTTTTGTTTAATTGTGCGGCTTCCCATTCAAAGCGAAAGTCTCCAATATCTCTCATTCCTCGAATTAAACAATCAGCTTTTTCGTCTCGGCATAATTCAACCGATAAACCTTCAAAAGATCTCACTTTAACATTTTGTAAATTCTCGGTGGCTTGTTTAATCATGTCTAGTCTTTCATCAATTAAAAAATGACTTTGCTTTTCAGAGTTTTGCAAAACAGCCACAATTAATTCAGTGCATAAATGAGCCGCTCTCTGAATAATATCAAGATGACCATTTGTAATTGGATCAAAACTACCAGGATAAATTGCTTTCACGATTTTACCCAATTGACTTAGTTTTTTTGCTAGCTGTTTTCTTTTTATCTTGCCATAAATTCCACTTGCCTAGCAAAACTGAAGCCACAAAAATACTAGAATATGCTCCAGTCAAAATACCAGCAAACATAGCTCCAGCAAATATTTTAGTTGATTCACCGCCAAAAATTAATAAAGCACCCAATGTAATTAAAGTCGTTACAGAAGTGCAGGTGCTACGAAACCAAACTTGTTTAATACTTTCATCAATAATTACCGCTAAATTTTTCTTTTTTGATAAATATTTTTTATTCTCTCTAATACGGTCAAAAACAACAATTGTATCGTGAATAGAAAAGCCCAAAACCGTTAAGCAAGCCGTTAAAAATAAAGAATTAACTTCCAGCCCCATAAATAAACCCAAAGCCGCAAATAAACCAATTACAAGCAAAATATCATGGCATAAAGCAATAATTGCACAAATGGCAAAGTCCTGACTAAAACGATAAGAAACAAAAGCCAAAATACCAATTAAAGTAATAAATAAAGCTAAAAGCCCAGACCTTAATAATTCAGGCCCAATTGTTCCACTAACAGCATCGACTGATAAAACTTCAAAATCTCCAAAATTAGTTTTTAAATCTTGATCCAATTTTTCTCTTTGCTTTAAGTTTAATTCTTTGGTGCGTAAAATTAAATATTGCTTTTCTGAAACTTGTGAAATCGAATCAATAGCAAAATCTTTACCCAAAGGCTTTAAAACTTTTTCAGTGATATTGCCCGAAGAAAGATTATCATTTGGTTTTTTAAATTTATATTCGATTTTTGCCCCGCCTGTAAAGTCTAAACCTAATTTGACTGGAGATTTAAACTTGGCAATTGAAAGACTAATCATAATAAGACTAATTAGAATTAAAGTACCAGATAATGTCCACCAAATCGGAGCTTTTTCGATAACCGAAAAGTTTTTTTCAGGCAGTGATTGATTAGCACTCATTAATGAAAATTTATATTTAAACAATGCTTTTCATTATATTTCTCTTTTGTGCTTTCTGAAAGACTTTTAATTAATTAAAAAAATATACATTCAAGGATTTTTGTTTTGTGTCTTTGTAATGTAGCTATTGATGATGTTTACCGTGGCTTATAATTTTTATGAACAAATTACTTGTCCTTTGCAAAAGCTTAAAAACTAAAACCTAAATTCCAAGCTTTCAGATAACCAATTAGCTCAAAATAATTATTTACTTTATTTATATTTTCAAAGTTCATTAATTCTGGGTTTAAATTTATGCCGCAAATATTATTTTGAACAGCATATTTGGAAATATTTTGATGAGAGGCCAAATTAATAAAACTTTCTCCGAGCCAACAGTCAGCTGGTGCTATAAAAGCTTTTAAATTATTTAAGTTTAAATCTCCAGCTTCAATCAAATCAATAGGTATTAAGCTTGGTGCTTGGGCTAAACCTTTTAAAACAGAAGGCAAAAAACTATAACTAGCAATTTCTGGGCTAACTCTTTTATCAAGTTTTTCTGCTTCAGGAGCTAATTCCAAATTATCAAAACTTGGAGCATGAGCGGCAGGGATTAAAAAAGTAGCCGTAATTAAATGCGACAAAATAGCCTCAAGCCCACCAATTGGGTCTGGAGAATTTCCATTCATGTATAAATCGCCATTTGTTTCATTTTGTGCGTCTAAATCAGACATATTAGTAATAATGGCAATTGCTTCCGCTCCTTTATCAATTAATTGTTGGGCTGCTTTCAATAAGACTTTTGGATTTTGTATATTGCCGCTTGAAAAACCTTTTGGTAAAATATCAATGTTTAAATCTAGTTTTGATTCAGTCATTTGAATTTCTAATATATTTAAACCCCAAATTAATTTTGCCGCTTCAATAACTTGTAATTCTCTTTTTAGGGCTGAATCAGAAAGACTGGAATCAATAACAATTCCAATTTTATTATCTGGTCTTTTTTTAGGTCTTAAAGCAATTAAACCTTTTGTGAATAAATCAATAGCTAATCCTTCGGTATAAAGAGCCTTTGAAGGTATATTTTGCCAAGCTCCACCATTTACAATATTTGGATTAATAATTAAATTATCAAATTCTTCAGCCATTAAATTAGCAAAAATATTTGCATCTCCCCCAAAGCCACCAATCGAACAACCCAAACCAGTTGGAATTATCGCTAAACCAATTTCTTTAGTCGAAAAACTTTTTATATTTTTGTGTTTAATTAATTCAAAAGCTTGAAATCGCAGTTCTGGAAAGCCAATTGCTTCAATTAAAACTTTATTATTACTAATACCAATTCCTCCCCAGCGAATAGGCTCATAACCCAATTTTTGAATAAATAAGTTTTTCAGTAATTCTGGCTTTGCAAGGCATTGTTTAATAATTTCAAGTTCAATTTCAAGTAACATAATTTTGTATTTTTTTAAGGCATTAATCTACCAATAATTTCAGTTGAAAGTAAAAAACCTTTTGGGGTGATTTTTAAATAATTATTTTCTAGTTTTATCAAATTTTGTTTTAATAAATCTCTGATTAAATCATCTTTTCCCGCTAATAAATTAATTTTGTATTTAATTTCATAATCTTTTAAATTTAAACCCAAAGAGGTTCTTAAAGGTAACATAAAGTCTTCCAGAGCTGGATTTGTTTCTAATAATTCTTGATTGTTTAATGGATTTTTTATATAATCTTCCAAATTTTGAGTATTAGCTTTTCGCTTACCATTTACAAATTCATGTGCTGAGACACCGAAACCCCAAAAGTCTGTATTTTTCCAATAATTTAAATTATGCTTTGATTCAAAACCTTTTTGGGCAAAATTACTAACTTCATACTGTTCAAATCCATTTTCAGAGCATAAATCTTGTAATATTGAATACATTTTTTCCAAACTTTCTTCTGGTGGTAATAAAGGATTTTGTGAATTAGTATATATTTTAGCAAAAGGTGTATTTTCTTCAATAGTTAATCCATAGCAAGAAATATGCTGAATCGGCAATTCCAGAGCTTGTTTTATGCTTTCTGTCCAGCTTTGTATTGTTTGATTTGGTAATCCATAAATTAAATCAAGACTAATATTATTAAAACCTTGTTTTTTGGCATTTAAAATTATGTCTTTGGCTTGCTTAACATTATGTCCTCTGGCTAATTTTTGTAATAATTGATCATCAAAAGTTTGTACTCCAATACTTAAACGATTAATACCAAGTTTTTTAAAATCTTTTAATTTATGCTCATCAGCTGTACCAGGATTACATTCAATGGTAATTTCAGCCCCACTACTAAATTTAAATACTGAGTATAAAGTTTCAAATAATTCTTGCAAAAGTTCAATTGGTAAAATAGAAGGCGTTCCTCCACCTAAGTATAAAGTGTCAATTAAATTATTATCTTGATTAAGTGTTCTATTGTTAATTTCTTGGCAGAGAGCCTGAATATAAGGTTTAAATAATTTGCCAGTATGATCAAGTTTAACCGTAAAATTACAGTAGGGACAATGCGTTTTACAAAAAGGAATATGTATATAAATTGAATTTGGCATTTACGAAAAAATCTCAGACATTGGATTAATATTCCAAGAAAGACAATCCCAGTATTTGGCAGTTTCACTTTTCTCAAAAATACATAAAGCTCCAGTATTTATTTTAATTTCATTTTTACTAGCAAAATCATCAAAACTGGCTGTCAAATAAGGACTAAAGCGAGCAATACCATTACTAGTAATAATTAGGATTTTTTGTCCTGTATATTGTTTTTCTTTGTCAGTAGCAAATGTTTTCCAAGCTTTAATTAAATAATCTTTATCGATG
>CANLFK010000125.1 GCA_947489925.1 Candidatus Caenarcanales bacterium | reverse complement strand
TTTTTTTCTCCGAGGATCAGGTATTTTGTTAATAAATTCTATAAAATTATTCTGCATAGAAATTCCTTAGTCTGTTTTTCTATGCTCTTTTTATCATCTTTTTCCCACTCATGCAAAATCCTTGGGGGGCGGGGGTTTGAAACCGAAAACATTTACTCAGATTACCGCAATAAAACGGGTTCTCTTGAACAAGAATTGAAAGCTGGCAAATACAAAATCATCGGCAAAGCAATTGATAATAATGGACTAGAAGGACAAGATGAAGTAGAAATTGTAGTTGGTTGAAAAATAAGGTCTATCTTTTTCAGACAGCTTCTTAAACAAAACACAAAAAAGAAAAATTGCCAATCTGTTATAATTCAAGACAAATCCAGCTCAAGTGTTTATGCTAATTGCCAAAGACTTACAAAAAAAATACGGTGAAAGAACTGTTGTTCAAGGAGTTAGTTTTCAGGTTGCTCGAGGCGAAATAGTTGGTCTTTTGGGACAAAATGGGGCGGGTAAAACTACTTCTTTTGATATGGTTGTCGGTTTGGTCAAACCAAATGCTGGAATTATTACTTTAAACGGTGAAATCTTAAACTCAAAACCGATTGACGAAAGAGCAAAACTTGGCATTAGTTATTTAGTGCAAGAACCATCAGTCTTTAGAAAGCTTTCAGTTGAAGATAATTTGCGTTTAATACTTGAAATTAAAGCCATGCCAAGTGCTGAGCAAGATAAAAAAGTAAAAGCTTTATTAGAGGAATTTGGCATTTGGAATTTACGAAAAAGTATGGCAATTAGCTTGTCTGGTGGAGAAAGAAGACGCTTAGAAATCGCTCGCTGCTTAGCTGAAGATCCTTTGTATTTATTATTAGATGAACCTTTTACGGGCGTTGATCCAATTGCAATAGGGGAATTAAGAGTTATAATCAGAGATTTAATTACCCGTCGCAATATTGGTATTTTATTAACTGACCATAATCCAAAAGCGACTTTATCTATTACTGACAGAGCTTATATTATTCAGAGTGGACAAGTTTTAGTTAGCGGTTCAGCTCAAGAAATTGCTAATAATGAATTAGCTCGTAAATATTATTTGGGTGAAGACTTTAGGGCTGGAGATTAAGAATTAAGTAAAAAATTAATTATCTTTTTAGTTTTTCAATGAATTCTTCATATGTTTCAATTTTGTTTTCTAGCCTGTGAATGCCAGCAAAAAGCCATAAATGTTTATCCATATTTACTTTATCATTTTCAATTTCATAATTTTCTTTTATCAATAATTCTTTTTGCAATAAGCCTTTAGTTCCTAATTTTAAACTGCTTATATGACCACTTTTGGCAATTACTCGATACCATGGTATTGCTTTCATTTCTGCTTCAGTTAAACCAGTAAGTATAAAACCCACCATACGGGCAGCAGTTGAAGCTAAATCAGCAATTTGACCAAAATACATTACTTTGGCAGCTGGAATTTGAGAGACAATTTTAAAAATAGTTAATTTCAAGGAGCTTTCCAAAATAAAAACCCTAACCTTTGGTAATTAATTTAAATATAAGCTTTTTTGAGTCAGATTAACAAGCAAGCTCCTCATTTTTTTAATAATTGTCTTTTGATTTCGTATAAAGTAATTGAAGTGGCAACCGACAAATTTAAAGATTCGACCCGACTAGAATGGGGAATTTGAAAGACTTCATCTAAAAAAGGAATTAAAGCTGGGGACAAGCCTTTTTCTTCGCCACCCAAAACCAAAACAAAAGGCTTTAACTTTGTAAAATCAGCTTCAAATAAAAATTTATGATTTAATCTTTTTTCCAAAGCAATTAAATTAAAACCACTTGTCTTAAGCATTTGAGCCGTATTTTTAATATTACTTAATTGATAAGCAAATTTAGTGGCAAAAATGTTTCCAGCACTAGCTTTGGCGGCACTTGGGGTTAATCTAACTGAATTTTGAGCTGGTATAATTAAACCTGCAAATTCTTCAAAAGCCACAACCGAACGAATAATAGCTCCTAAATTATTAACATCTTGTATTTGCGGTAGCCAAAGCAAAGCTTTATTTTGTTCTAAACTTTTTTCAATTAAGCTTTCTAATGGGCAAATTAAAATATCAGATAAGCTTTGCTTGATTTTTAAAATTAAACCGCCATGACTTTCAAATTCTTTTAATTCAAATAATCTTGATAATTCCGAGTTTGAATTCATCAGATGAGTTCTTATTTTACTCGGCAAGTTTTTTAATTTTCTAAAATTTTCATCTGAAGCAATATATAAATCAGTTGCCAAATTTGGAAAATGGTCAATGAATTCTTGAATGCAATATTTGCCGTATATAAAATCCACTTTTAGCGTAGTACCGTTAATGGATTTTGAGGTTGGCCACTTAATCTATATTCAAAATGTAAATGTGGACCAGTTGAATAACCTGTTGAACCAACATAACCTAAAGCTTGTCCTTGACAGACTTTTTCACCATTTTTAACTGCAATTCTTTCCATATGAGCATATAAAGTCGATTTACCATCACTATGAGAAACAATGGCTGTCTTTCCATAACCACTATACCAACCAGAATAAATAACAATTCCACCATTAGCAGCTTTAATTGGAGTGCCATATCTAGCTCCTAAATCAACACCACTATGAAAAGATCTAACCCTGAAAATGGGGTGCATTCTATAACCAAAAGCGGAAGTAATAGGAGCTTTAACTGGAAAACTAAAATAATTCTTAACTAAATCTTCTAAGCCAACTCCAGAGCCATTAGATAATTTTAAAATTGTTCGAGTTAATTCATTTGATTCTCTTTCTAATTGTCTTTCGGCCGATTCATATGCCAATCTTTCTTTACGAAGACGATCTACTAAGTCAAATTGTTCATTTTTCTTTTGGCTGACAGCTTGTTTTAGTCTTTCAGATTCTTGAATGGCTAATTGTAAATTATCTTGTTTGCCTTTCCATGAACTTTGCAAATTTCTTAAATGATTTTGTTCTTGCCTGACACTACTTATATCTGATAATTGACGACCGATAAAGCGTTTTTGGAAATAAGCAATATTGAAAAAATCAACTATACTTTTCGATTGAAATAAGCTTTCGGTAAGAGAAGCTAAAATATCAGCTTTGTGCATATAAACACTGCGTAAATTTTGCCTGAGAGCAGAAGATTGTTTAAGGACTTTATGGTCAATCTGTGCAATTTGAGCTTGTACACTTTGAATGTCTGTATTCAGCTTTGACATTTTATTCTGTGTTTCTAAATAATTTGTCTGAATGCGATATAGCTCTCTTTGGGTTTTTTGTAATTGAGCTAAAGCTAATTGTTCTTTTTGCCTTGCTTTTGAGACTTTGCGACGAATGCTAGTAGCATTTTCCTTGACAGCTGATAAACGACTTTGATAAGAATTTAGGGCAATATGTGCATCATTACTAGCTAAGTCTTGATTTGAATCTTGATTTTTAGCTTTGGCAAACGAATTATTTAGCGGAGAAATTAAAGTATAAACTAGAGCAATATACAGAAATATTTGTGACCATTTTTGCTTTTTAGATTTACTTTCTGTCTTCATATACTTCATAAATAAGGCGAATTATCAAGAATGCCTGCAAAGAAAAAAAGTTAAAAGGTTAAATTTTTCTTGGCAACCTAGCTCTGTGTTATCTTACCCATGTTTTTTAATTATTAGCAAGTTATTTAACTTTCTGCGACAAAATACGCAATATGTTGTAAATTATCTCAACTTTTTATTTGTATTATTTATGAGGGCATATATTTTTTAAATGTTTCAGGAAATCATCTCTCTTATGGAAGAATATACCGTTAGAAGAAAAACTAGTAGTTCAAGCAATCAAGTTTTAGTGCAAGATCATGATTCTAAGCCAAAATCTTCTGAAAATAAAGTATTAAAAATGGAAGATCGAAGAGTTAATAATGAAATTAGACCCGAAAATTTTGCTGAAAATAAAACAGTAATCAAAAAACATGAGCAGAATAATATTTTAGCTAATATTTTATTATTTTTACTTTTTCTTTCAAGTTTGGCTCTTTTGGCTAATCAAATTAAATCATCACAATCTTCTAATCAAAAAATCGAAGTTTTAAACCGTGATACAAGCTCAATCAGAGAAAATTTAGTTGAAATCAATGATTCTTTAAAGCAATTAAAAGCTGAATTAAGTTTTCAGAGAGAAAGACAATTAAAACAAGAGTCAAATTATCAAAAAGAATTATTACCAAAATCTCGAAAATAATATTAATTTGTTCTTACATTCTAAAGATTTGGTTTTTTTAGATTGTTTAAAGTATATAATGAGTTATATAGTCGTAGATAAATTTAATGAAATCTATGAAAGGTAGCCTTAATGATATAGTTCTGGCTTTATGTATATTTGGGGTTTTGGCAATAATTATTGTGCCTTTACCTCCATTTATGCTGGATCTTTTTATTGCTATTAATATTTCTATTTCTATTGTACTTTTAGGCACTTCATTATTTTTAAATAAGCCCATTGATTTAGCCATTTTACCGACAGTTATTTTGGCTTCGACTTTGTTCAGGCTGGCTTTAAATATTGCTTCTACTCGTTTAATTTTATCAACTGGTCATGCTGGAGCTGTTATTGACACTTTCGGCAAAATTGTAGCGGCTGGAAACCCAGCGGTAGGGGTAATATTATTCATCGTTTTAACCATTGTACAATTTATGGTTATTACCAAAGGTGCTGAAAGAATTGCGGAAGTTTCGGCTCGTTTTGCCTTAGATGCAATGCCTGGTAAGCAAATGGCTGTTGATGGAGAATTAAATCAAGGCTTAATTACACCAGAAGTCGCATCAGTTCGTCGAAAAGAATTAGAAAGAGAGAGCTCATTATATGGATCAATGGACGGAGCAAGCAAATTCGTAAAAGGAGACGCTATTGCTGGTATTATTATGACCATTGTAAACATGATTGGAGGTATGGGAATTGGTGTTTTGCAAAAAGGTTATGATCCAGGTTATGCCGCTAGTAAATATTTGATTTTATCGATTGGAGACGCTTTAGGAGCACAAGTACCAGCTTTAATAACTTCAGTTGCGACTGGCTTAATTGTTACTCGTTCTACATCAACGGGTGAGAGCTTAAGTTCTGATGTAATTAGCCAATTCATGCAAAATCCGATGGCTTTGGTAATTGCTGGCTCTTTAACTGCTTCAATGGGGTTTTTAGCAATTGGTTCTTTATGGTTTTTTATACCAATTGGGGTTGTAATTGTATTTTTAGGTTTAAATGCTATTCGGGCTACTCAAACGGCCAGCGATTTTGCGGATCAACAAGGGGCGGCGGCAGACATACAAGCCCAGCAAGAACAAATTAAACCACCAACTTCGCCAGATCAAATGTATGGATTATTGGGAGTTGATGCTTTATCTTTGCATGTGGGAGCTAATTTAATTGAGCTAGCTGATCCCGCTTCGGGTGGACGATTAATTGAAGATATTGGTTTGTTAAGACAACATATGACTTTGATTTATGGTTATATATTGCCACCAGTTCGCATTGCAGATAATCGAGCTAATGGGCCTTATCAGTATAATATTGTAGTGCGTGGTAATACAGTTAGTTCATCTGAGGTTTATCCGAATCGTTATATGATTTTAAAGTCTCATTGGGATCGCACTTTTGATGGGCCACCGCCTAATGCAGTAAATGGAATTGAGCCAACCTTAAAAGAAGAAGCTTATTGGTTACCACCAGATTATTTAGAAAGTTTGGTGCGAGAAAGACAGTGGAATTGGCCTTATTTGACGGCAGTTCAAGGTATTACTTATCATTTGATGGAAACAGTAATTGCCAATATTGAAGAATTATTTACCAAAGTTGATGTAAGGCGGGTTTTGGATCAGGTGAGAAATATGGATCCAGCTTTGGTAGACAATTTAATTCCGCAAGTTTTAAGCGTTAGTGATTTAAGGCATATTTTAATTAATTTAATCAGTGAAAAAGTCAGTGTTAAAGATATAAATTATATTCTGGAAAGATTAGAAGATTTAGCTCAAAAAACCCGTGATCGTGATCCAGACTTATTATCCGAAAAACTTAGAATGTCATTAGCTCGTCAAATTTCGGCGACAAATGCACTTGAAAATAAAACGATTTTGACTATAACTTTAGAGCCAGCTTTAGAGCAAAAATTAGAACAAGTTTTATACCGAATTGAAGATAAAGCCATTTTAGTTTTGCCACCCGATCAGTCAATTGCTTTAATCCGTAAAATTTTAGATGTTTCGAAGGATATTAATTCCCAGTTTAATCGCAGACCAGTAGTGCTAACGGCCACGCCATCAATTAGATTGCCATTAGCTCGTTTAATTCATGGCTCAGACAATCAAACCGCTGTTATGGGTTATGCTGAATTATCTAATGACTTCAGACCAGAAATATTAAATACGATTTCTCTAAGTGATTTAGCAAGTAATAATTTTATAAATCAAGCTCTGGAAAATACAAGTCAGCCCGAGCAAATTCAAAGGGCTAGTTAAATAATGTGAGTTCGATGAAAAGAAAATCTGAAAATGCTGATTGAAGCGAAACTTTGAAGCAATCACAATTGCAAGTCTCTCGCTAAAGAATTTTGTCTTTTCACCCCCAACCCCCTGAAAGTGGGCTA
>CANLFK010000124.1 GCA_947489925.1 Candidatus Caenarcanales bacterium | reverse complement strand
ATCTCAATTAGCCATATTTTTTGAAGGGAGGTTGACAATTAAGCTCTCAAGCTGATACAATGAACTAAGTCATTAATTGACACAGTTCTTTAAATATACTCTTAGTAAATCCAAATTTCCCCCAACTAGCGTGCCATTTGTCTTTAAGCTTCACTCCATAAAAGCCTTTTATACAAGGAAATAGTTTAGATAATTCTTTTACTTTTTTATTTGGTATTTTTTTCATTTGTTTAAATCACTAATAATTTGTTGAATATTTTGTTTGAGAATTGGAATCTCTTGGTTTATGGCATTTTCAACCATTTGTAAATCAATATCAAAGTACTGATGAACTAAAACATTTCTAAAATCTTTAAGCAATCTCCAAGGTATTTTTAAGTATTTATCTTTTAGTTTTTGACTAATTGAATGAGACGCTTCACCGATAATTTCAAAATATCGCAAAATACCAGCTAATTCTATTTCATTCAAATTATATATTTTTCGTTTTTGCATATATTTTTCAATAATTTCTATTGCTTCTAAAATATCTAATAATTTTTCTTTGTCGTCTCTCATATAGCCTTTGCCTCCTTTAAAACTCTTTCTTTTATTCGAGTTTTTAAAGAATTAGGAGTTGCAATATCAACCGAACAATTAAATAATTCCTGCAAAGCTTGTTTTAAACCAATTAAATCATATAATCCAGCTTCATCAGAAAAAGAAACTAAAAAGTCAATATCACTGTTTTCATCATAATCTCCCCGTGCCACCGAGCCAAAAACTTTTATATCTTTTGCTTTGTACAAATAAGCTATTTCTAAAATACTCTCTCTATATTGTTTTATTAATTCTGGTAGATTTAATTTGTTTTTCATTTATTTACCTCATTAATAATTTGCTGAATTTGTAATTTTAAAACTGGTAATTCTTTTTGAATAATATTTGAAATTATCTCCCAATCAACCTGAAAGTATTGACGAACTACAAAATTTCTTAAACCAATGATTTCTCGCCACGAAACTTGAGGGTATTTTTCTCTTAATTCTTTTGATAAGTGATTTGTAGCTTCTCCTATTATTTGTAGTAGATGTAATAAGCCAAATTGTGCTAATTCATCCGCTTCTATGATTTTTTGCGTATAATGCTGTTCAATTTTTTTAATTGCTTCTAAAATATCCCAAAGTCTCTCTAAATCGTCCCTCACAAAGGTATTGCCTCCCGCAAGACTTTTTCTTTAATTCGTTCTTTTAGCCCATTAACTGTAGCAATATCCACTTTTATTCCCAAAGAATTTTCTAATTCATTGATCAGACCAAGTGGAAACCATGAACCTAAGTTTTCCCCTAAATCAACCAATAAATCCAGATCGCTATTTTCATCAGCTTCTTTTCTTGCAACAGAACCGAAGACCCTGACATTCAAAGCACCATGTTTAGAAGTAATTTCTAAAATCTTTTCTCTTTGCTCTTTTAATTTCTGGTAAATGTTTTTCATCTAGCAATAATTTTTGCTTTAATATATCATAAATTAATGCTCTCTGAGTCAATGTTATGTAGTAATTCTAATTTATTTTGCAAACTCCTTTAAAAATTGTTTTAAATTGTTTTATTTTTCGGAACCACCCCAGTCTATTAGCTTTGGAGCAGTCTTTTCAGCGTTGTTTTCTTTGTTCTCAAAAACTGAACTAGCATTTTCTAAAAACTGTTTTTTCCAATTGCTAATTTGAGTTGGGTGAACCCGTATTCATCAGCCAACTGGGGAATAGTTTTTTCTCCTTCGCACGTGGCTAAAGCATGCCTACTTTGGTTTTGTATGCGCTTGTGAAAACTTTCTTTTTTGTTTTTCGGAACCACCTCAGATTTAGAATTTATTTTAATGTGCTTAATACCTTGGAGATCAGGAAGGTGAGGTAATGAAAATTATTTACTATTCAATTTGCGTATTTGAATTTTCTTCTTTATCTAGTAGTTTTGCATTTTCAACCAATTGTATAAATTCCGCTCTGTAACCATAATAATCCTCGCCTTTGCCAGCTCTTGCTAAATCTAGCACTCTATTATAACTCGCATTTTCTTTAAAACTAGAATTCCTGAGTAGTAAACCGAATTCGGCTACTGCTGATGCAAATTTAAATTCATTGGATATTTGCTGAGTATTTTTAAAATCATTTTTTATGGCTTTTTGTATTTCTTTACTGGTATCTTCATTTGGTTCTTTGTATCGAAGCTTTACAGTTATTATTTCATCAGTTTTGTAAGCTGTATTATTAATATTTTTGTTTATATATTTTAATTCATCATTATCTTTTAAGTTTTGTCTATTTTCCAAAACCAGCTCATAAATAGCAGTTACAGTATGTCCAGCTCCTAATTCTCCAGCATCTTTTTTATCATCTTTAAAATCTTCTTTATTCAAAAGTCTATTTTCATAACCTATTAATTTATAGGCTTTTACTTTGGCTGGATTAAATTCAACTTGTATTTTTACATCTTTTGCAATAGTAAACAGTGTACCTTTTAGCTCTTGAACAAAGACTTTACGAGCTTCATTTATACCATCAATAAAGAAATAATTACCATCTCCTTTATCTGCCAATTGCTCCATTCTACTATCTTTTAAATTATCAGTACCCACTCCAATTACGGTTAAGCCGATACCTTTTTGTTTTTTTTGTTTAACAATATCGACTAAACTTCCAGTATCAGAAATACCTATATTAAAGTCTCCATCGGTACAAAGAATTACTCTATTATTGCTATTTTTGATAAAATTTTCTTCTGCTATTTTATAAGCTAATTGAATACCAGCTCCGCCAGCCGTACTTCCCCCAGCTTGCAATTTGTCTAAGGCATTAATTATTATTCTCTTGTCTTTTCCTTTAGTTGCAGGAAGAGCCACACCTTCAGCACTAGCATACACAACAACAGAAATTACATCTTCAGGAGCAAGATTTTCTGAAAGTATTTTTAGAGATTTAATAATTAAAGGTAGTTTTTCTTGTGAATTCATAGACCCAGAAACATCAATCAAAAATACTAAATTGCTTTTTGGTTTTTTAGTTTCAGTAAAAGTTTTGCCTTTAAGTTGAATGAGAGCTAATTTATGTTCTTTATTCCAATCACAATCTCCAACTTCAGTATTCACAGAAAAGGGAGTTTTGCCTTCTGGAGCGGGATAATTATAATCAAAATAATTAATTAATTCTTCGACTTTTACCATATCTTTACTGGGCATTCTGCCATTTTGAATTTCATTTCTGACCAGTGAATAAGAAGCTTTATCCACATCAATAGAGAAAGTTGAGAGAGATTCATTTAGAGTTTTATGAAAACCATTTTCTTCAATAGGATTAAATTCAGCAGTATTAAAATTATTAGGGGCTGGATACCAACTTGGGCTAGGTGCCGACATCATATCAGCATTACCGCCACTCCAATCACTTTGCAAAGTATTAGTTATGTCTCCAGACACACCAATTCTTCCCCGACTAGAAAGTTTACGGATTAATGGCTCTTCTTCTGAATAATTAGCTTCTTGTGTAAATTTTTCCAATACAATAGTATTATTTTCTATTTTTCTTTGTAAATTATATTTATTCTCTATTGCCTGAATTATAGAGCTTAATGACTGATTTGCTGGCATATACAAACTTATTTTCAAATTGGCAATGCTAGTATCTTTGACTATAATGGTTTGCCCAGAGAATTTACTTAATATTGCTAAAGCCTCAGAGAGAGCTATTTCTTTAAAATCAATTTCTGAAGAAACTTTAACTATTGTTGAAATCTTATAAGTTGATTCATTTATTACAGCTGATAAAATCATTTGATTTACCAATAAAATCAATAATAATGAGCTAAAAAACCTTTTCATATTTTTTCAAGTCCTCTTTTTGCATTCGCATTCGCAATTGATTATTGATTCATTCTATCATTTTTTGATTTTCCACCATTTTTAGAATTAGTTGTCGGTATTATCGAAGATTTAAAGCTGGCTCAAATTCAGGCCATTTCTTATGATAAATTATTTTTCAACTCTATTACTTTTTGTTTTAATTCATCAATAATAGATTTTTCATCTTTCTCTTGAATATAATAAATTGGTTCTCCAAATTCAATAACTATTTTGTGAAAACGGGGCAATTTATGATGATAAGACCAAGCTTCAAAACCACCGTGAATCGCAAAAGGAATAATTGGAGCTTGGCTTTTAGTTTGCAGACGAGCAACTCCACGGTTAAATTTACCAATACTTCCATCTTCCGATAATTTACCTTCGGGGAAAATACAAATAGCTTTTCCGCACTTTAAATCATCAATTGCTTCTTTGAGAGCATTTTTTCCTTGTCCATCAAATACTGGAATAAACGCCAAAGCCCTTGCCACGTGACTAATAATTGGCCAACTCAAAACTTCAGAAGTTACCATAAATTCCAAATTTCGCTTAGAAGCAGTTCCGACAATAAAGCCATCTAGCCAGCCAGTATGATTGCCAGCCAAAATTAATGCACCTTTATGTTTTAAATGTTGTCTACCTTTTATTTTTAATTGAAAAAAAGTATACATTATTGGCTTAAACAATAGCCTGAGTACATAATAAACAAAATTCCGTCTAAAAAATAATATAATTAAAGTAATAGCCAAAGCAAAACAAGCTAAAGCATGAAGTAACTCAAGGGGAGAGACTTTCACTAATACAAATTGAGACATAATTATAAGTGAAACAACAAAAACTAAATTAGTAATAAAAGCTTTAAAACCAAATACTTTTCCTCTAAAGCGGTTAGGTACTGTTTTTTGAATAGCCGTTTCGATTAACATATTTATAATTACATTAACTATTCCAATTGGTATAAGCCAAAACCAAGCCATTTCAATTGAATTAACAAATTGAGCAGTACCAAAAGTAATTACTAAAACTATAAAAGAAAAAGTAAGTAAATCATTTAATTTAAATTTATTTTGCAAAAAGTTTATACCAATTATACCAAGCAATATTCCGCTTCCAATCATAATCAATAAAGTATTTAATTTGTCCTGAGCTAAAGCAATTAAAGCAATATAAAATACTGAAGTTAAAAGCGATAATGCACAAGCTAATTCAATTGTTCTTTTTGTCTTTTGATGCGTTTTTAAATATGCAATTGTATTTTTAAAACTTTCTATAAATGTAGTTTTACTTTCATGGAAACTATCTTTGAGAGGTTGATTTTCTTCTACTTTTATAAACTTGGCTAATACTAAACTAATAATAGAACTAATTAAAATAAAAGTACCAATTACTAAAATACTAAAATAAGTTAAAAGATTAAAACTGATAATAAGAGCATTTGCTAAACGTAAATTAGATTTTGGTACTATACTTGGTATTAAACTTAAACTAATTATATTTATAAAAACAGAACAAGAAAGAATAGAAAAGCCTGCAAGAATATGAACGATTTTGTATAGGACTAAATAAGACATTGATAAACCAAAAATTACTAAAGCAGTTACAAAAGGTATTGTCGCAAACTTTACCAAAAGGCTTTTAAATAAAATATCTTTCTTTTTGTATTTATCGGTTAAATAACCAGCTAGCGGAGCAAAAAATATATAAGGTAAAATCGAAATTATTGTAATTACAATCGGGGGAATTATTGGTACAACAGAGCTATAAGTTGTATCTATTTTACATCCTTCGGCCTGTAATGCAGCTACTATTAATTTATCGACAAAGATTACAAGTATATTAATTAAAAAAAGTAATACAAAGTTTTTATTGGCAAATAAATTATTATTATTTTCAGTACTTATTTTTTCTGGCATTTTTGTTTATTTTTTCACTTATTCTAATAATACCCTTTTGGCATCAAACCAAGACAAAGATACTAATACCCAATTTTAGGCAATTCATCTTTCTAGTGCATTGTCCAGTTATATACTTATTTTATAACTAATGATATTCAATTACAAATACGCTAAAAATATAATTACAAAACAGTTTTAAAAAATAGCCTTTAGGGAAAGAAATAAGAAAAGCTTATAGGTAATTCCCTAAATGTCGTCTTTTAATATTAATCCAAGTTATCCTATTTATCCGCAGTTTCCTAATATTCCAATTAACCCAAGCACACCATCAACAGAGCAAGGTAGTGTGCAAAGTACTTTTAATGGTTTTTTACAAGGTGTTTCTTCCGAAATGCAAAGCCCTTATAAACTTGCGCAAGATATGGCAACTGGCCAAAAACCTTTAGACACCGCCGAATTAATGATTTCAATTTTAGAAGCCGAAAAAAAACTCAGTGTAACTGTGCGTGTAATCAATGAATTGGTGAAAGGTCTCAAACAAATAGAATCTTTGCAAATTTAAATTAAACTTAATAAATCAGTTATTTGGTTTAGTCTAAAAATGTTAAAACGCTACAGTAGGCAAAAATAGAGGCATAAAGAACTATCTCTAAAAAATTTGATAGTATGTGCTCAACAAAGAAGTCATTTATTCATTTATTGGCAGTTTTTTTATTGTTATTTGCCAATTTTAGTCTTTTGCCCACTAAAGCCGAACCAAATACAGCTCTAGGAACGGCTTATTCTTCTGAAAAATTTACAGGGCCAAATGGTGAAGATTGCACCCGAGAAACTGAAAAATACTCAGACGGAACCATAAAAAGTTCTAAAGAAACCTGCAAAAGTACTACCACCACCAATCAACCAAA
>CANLFK010000123.1 GCA_947489925.1 Candidatus Caenarcanales bacterium | reverse complement strand
CAAATAAGTTAAGCTTCCAATCAAGCAAAGCCATAATATTTTAAGTATAAAACTACCCGAAAAAATATTAATTTTAAATTGCTTATACAAACAAATTGCTAATAAAATTGAATTATGCCGTTCTTTTTAATTTTGAAGCTTTATTAATTTGTCTTGTAAGGCATCAAAGTTTGTAGATAAAATATTGATATAGCTGTCAATTTGAAAAAAATCTTTTATTTGTTTTTTTAAGCTCTCAATATCTCCGTGAGGATTACTTTTGTTATCTTTATTTTTGACTAAGCCTGCAAATTTATCTTTCTTTTTAGGAGAATAAAAGTAATATTCAATATTTTTTATTTTTCGTAAATTAAAATCAGTTAAGCCAGTTAAAAAGCATAATATAAATAGGCTACATTTTAACTTTTCTGTAAATTCTTGTTTTGTATGATCTTCACTTGCTTCAATCAAATAAATTGTCTTTCCTAAATCATCATACCAAAAAGCATCAACTGATTTAATATGTTTAATATCTTCTCTACGAGCCAAAAATTCTTGCGTGTTTTTTAAAACAGTATCTTTTATATTATCAAAATTATAAAGTTTCACATTAGATAAATTCATTTCCTTTTTTAGCTCTTTTTCATCAATAAGTTTACAAAGCTTTAATTGGGAAATGTAATCGGTTTGTTCTTGATAATACTCGTTCATTTATTCTTTTTAATCGTCAATATCCTTAATTAAACTGCTCATTGCATCAGACATTTTTTCAAAAAGCGGAAAAGTATCTTCCTTTGTAAAATCTTTCAAAGTACTATTATTGTTATCAGTATTTTTTTCAAGATAATAAATTCTTAGTTTATCCTGTAAAAGTGTAGACTCTTTGGAATATTTAAAAATAGCTTCCAGCATATAAGGGCTATGAGAGCTAATAAAAATTGGAATATTCATTTCAGCCATTTTAACTAAAATTTTAGCCAATTCAACTTGCCATTCTGGGTGCAGGTGTACTTCTGGCTCATCAAATAAAAGCAAAGAATTAGTATCAATTAAGCCCTCAACGCCTAATAATAATTGTAAAACCCCAAAAGCTTTTATACCTTCGGCCGTATTAGACACTGGTACTGAGACTTCTTTTCCGTCTTTTTCAAATCTATAAACAAAGTCTTTTTCGCCATCATCATATTCTAAATAACCACCAATTAAAGCTCTAATTCTTTCTTGAATGATTGATAATTTGCCTTCTGGAGAATAAGTTTCTGCAGCACTTAAAGTCAATTTGCTTAAAAGATCAGCATTAATTGCACCTAAAGATTTACTTATCTCATATTCTTTTTTGTAGGAAGCTCCTGGAGAACTTAAACCTAAATATCTACGGCTACTTGTCAAGGAAACAAATTTAAAAAACTGTAAAATAATTGGTGAAAATAAAAAGTTAATTTCTTTGATTGGAAAACTTAAATCTTGATTGATTTTTATATTATTAGTTTTATTATTCTCAACTGACAAACTTAATATTTCTTCTTTGTTTTCATCAATTACTTCTATGATGCTGGCTTTATCTGAAAATAAATTATTAAACTGTCTCTTAAAATTTGTACTAATAAAATTATTAAAACATTTTCTGTAATTTTCAATTGAGTCATTTTCTTGCAAGCCTTTCTCGAATTTCTCTATGCTAATTAATTGTTGGGAAAATCTCTCTTTATGCTCTGGCAAGACTTGACTAAAATGTATTTCGCATATTTCTTTTAAGATTTTTATTAATTTGCTTAAATAATGTTCCTCTGAATAGAGTTCTTCTTCAACTAGGAGAATTTGTTGGGAATTATCTTTCTCATTTTTCAAATTTCTTCTAATCTCAAACCTTTCTTCTCTCAATTTTTCCCATAATTCTTGAGCTAAAGAAGAATAACCAAACATACGACTAAGCCTTTCCGTACGACTGATCAAACTTTCAAATTCTTCTTCTTTCGATTCTCTTAAATATTGCTCTGAGTCTTTAACTGTTTTAATGAGAGAAAAAATTGTTTTTGAAATAAAAGTTTTGCCAGTATTATTAAGCCCAGCCATAACAGTAAGTCCGCCAATATCAAATTCAGCGTTTTCCAGCAAGCCAGCATTTTTTAATTTAATCGTTATCATTAATACGAATTATTCCACACTTTTTCTTAAGTAATTTGACTTTAAAATACAATTAATGTTTCATAAATCTTTTTTGGACAAATTTTTAATTCACTATATTCACTAATTAAACTTTCGGATTTTCTGTCCAGCAAATAAAAGACCAAAATAAACAATTAAAGTTGTAATTCCACAAATAATAATTTCCGCTAAAGATTTAAGATTTAACCAATTGATTTTTGGTAAATTATTTAACAAGCTTACATTTTCGAGATAATCAAAAACAAAATTACAAACCAAATAAGTTAAGCTTCCAATCAAGCAAAGCCATAATATTTTAAGTATAAAACTACCCGAAAAAATATTAATTTTAAATTGCTTATACAAACAAATTGCCAGTAAAAGTGAATTAATAAAAGCCGTTAAAGTAGTACTTAAGGCAATACCCAAAACCTGAAATTTTTGTACTAATAAATAATCAAATAAAGCATTCCAAATTAAAGATAATAAACTAATATAAAATGGCCATTTACTATCTCCCAAAGCATAAAAAGCCCTAGTATAAATTTCCCGTGGCAAAGCACTAATTAAACTAAAACTTAAACCAATTAAAGCCAAATTAACCAAATTAGTTGAATTATAATCAAAACTGCCTCTCTGAAAGAGAATTTGAATTAAAGGTTTAGCTAAAACCAAAGTTAAAATACTAGCTGGAATTAATAAACGGAATAAATTAATGATTTCTTGGCTTAAATTTTGCGTAAAATCATTTATATTATTTTTTAAACTTGTCGCTCTGGGCAAAAAAGAAAGCAATGCCGAACCAACTAAAATTCCAAAAGGTAATTGAATTAAACGATTAGCCATCAAAATTGCAGTCCAGCTTCCTTCGGGCAAATTGGCACAGAAAAAACTATCAATATAAACATTTAGGCTTCCAATACTACTACTTAATAAAGCTGGTAATAATATAAAAATAAACTTTTTTATTTCAAGCCAGTTTTCATTAAGTTTAATTTTTACTAATTTAAAACCAACCTTTTGGCAATGATAAAATTGTATAAAAAACTGAGCCACCGCTCCTAATGAATAACCTAAACCTAAACTTAAAACACTTAATTGCTTATAAAAAACTAATAAAATAAATATTAAACAAAAACTATTAATTAAAGGACTAATACTCGGCCAAAAATAATCTTGCTTAGAAGCACTAGCCCCAAACAAAATACCAATTGCTCCTGACAAAATAAAAACTGGAAACATTAATTGAATTTGCTTAGTAGTTTCTAAAATTAGACTTTTTTGTTGTCCCAAAATTAATGGCAAATACCACGCTGAACACCAAGTAAAAAATATACTTAAAATTAAAAAAGCCAATAAACTAATTAAAATACTTTGCGTAAAAACTTGATTTTGCTTTTCTTTATTATTTTCACTTTCGGTTGGCAAACTAGCAATGAAAGCCGAATGAAAAGGCCCATTAACACCGCCTAGCAAAATAAAAATATTACCAGTAAACAAATAAGCAAAATTAAAAGCATCCGCTAACTTAGAAGTACCAAAAAAAGCGGCAATTAATAAATCCCGAGCAAAACCAATAACTTTGCTTAAGCCCATTAATAAGCCAACTTTAAATATATTTTTCCACCAATTCACAATATTTATTTTTTAATTAAAATTTTTACAAATCACAGATTAACTCAAATCAACTGAATTTAGCTGAATTACATTTGGTTTAAGCTTTTTATTAATTAAACACAAATTAACTAAATAATAAAAGAATAAAATTACTTCACTATCTTCAATCCAATTTTCAAATAAACCTTCTATCAATAAAGCTATTAAAACGGCGACTAAAGCTATTTTTGTTTCGTATTTAAATGTCTGGAAAATTAATAAACCATAAAAAATAATAAATAAAATTCCGCCAATTAAACCTTGAGTTACTAGTTTTTGTAAAATTATATTATGAGCATGTCCTAATTTATCCTGATTACATTGGTAAATAATTGGTTCAGCAGTTCCAAAAATGGGGTTTTCTTTGAATTTTTGCCAATTTAATTTCCAGACTTCCATTCGGCAACCAAAGCCAACTTTATCTTGTTTTAAATGCGTAAAACTACTTAATTTACTTTGAAACTTTGGTGAATATTTATAAGCAATAATTCCTAATAATAAAACCGAAATAGTAGTATAAAGTACCAATTTTAAGTTTAACTTTTTGAAATTCAAAACAAAATAAACAAATAAACCAGCCATTAAACCAAGCCACAAAGCCCGCTGACTAAGCAAAATTAAACCTATAAACTGCAAAGCTAAACCTATATAATTTATTATTTTTTCTTTATTACTTATTTCTTTTAGTGTTTTTAATTCAAAAATTTTGTATAAATTAATAAAAAAGCCCATTAATAAAAGCTCACCAGTCGTAAAAGGTTGAGAATGTAAACCCGAAGGCCCAATATTTCCACGCAAGAATAAACCAAAATTTTGCAAAATAATTATTAAACCAATGAAAGCTCCAGTACCGATAATTACATTTAAAATAATTTGTTTTTGTTTATCACTTTGTACCTGAAAAGCTAAACCAAAAAAATAAAATGGTAAATATCTTTTTAGTATCATTTTTACTAAATTAAAAACAGATGAATCTAAATATTGCCCGTGTACAAAATATAAAATTATAGTAAATAAAATCTGGCTTATAATCAAGCAATTAAGTGTTTGCGAATTGACTTGATACTTATTAACTAAAAATCCAACCAAGCAAGTAATTAAAAATAAAATAAAAAATATACTTGATAAAGTACTAGATATAAATAAACTACTAACAAGAAGTAAAGTACAAATAAAAATACAATTATTTATATACTTTTGTTTATTATTTACTGCTCTCTCCCAAAGCTGACTTAAACTAAAATTCATTTATTTTGATAACTCAATTAACCTTAAATATAAGTCTTGACAAATATTAATTCTCTTTATAGAATATGGTGCATATTTTAGCTTGAATAAAAATAATTTAAACACCTACTTTTTCAGTATATTATGGTAACACCTATCCAGTATTTACAACAAAAGGGAATTCCCTTACAGAAGACAAGAACATCAACAGGTGCTGATCATCTTTCGGCGCAAATAACAACAGATGGAGATGGTTCTACTTATAAGGTTCTTGTTACTCCCAGTTATGGTCTTTCACGACCAAATCCCATCTCAAGATTACCTATTGAATCAATTAAGTTAAAGAATTTACCTGCAAAATTTAATTACTGGGATGGGAATGGTAATTCAACTTTGCCTTCCTCTGAGATTGTATGGCCAGCAAATTTTAAAGACATAACTACTGCTCGTGAATTGATGGATGGTTTAATAAAAAATGATTATCCAAAGAAATTGGCTCAAGATATTGCTAAGGCTAAATGCTTTTCTAATGAACAATTCCCTCTTATTAATTCTCTAAAGAACAGGCTTTCTCAGGTAGCTTGTCCTGATCTGCCAAGTTTATTATATTTTATTAAGCAAATTCACTTAGAGTCAGGTAAATCAGAATTTGACATAGATAAATTACTCACCGAACTGACAGACAAAATAAAGTGTGCTGGTCCATCATTTGCTCGTTTAATCAAGATTTTTTTGGAAGAGAGGAAACTTACAACTCTTGAAGAAATAAATGACTTTTTTAAAAATTTAAAGCCTCTTGTAGACTTAAACTAAAATTCATTTATTTAAATAACTTAATTAACCTTAAATGCAAGTCTTGACAAGTATCAATTCTCTTTATAGAATATGGTGCATATTTTAGCTTGAATAAAGCAATTAAACATTCACATTTTTATTATGATTGCAACTATAAAATATCATTTACAACACAGTACTGTATTTTCAAAGATAAATGCTTCTGTCCCTCTTCAACAATACGAAGGGATTCCTTTAACTCAAGAGGAGAAACAAATCGCTTCGCAAATGAGTTATAGTTATAAGTTACCCCAAACAATTACATACAAGCTTAGCTCCACAAGAATGGGATTTATTCAATCTTTAAATATTAAATGGCCTCAAAGTCTTGATAAAATAACTAATACTTATCAATTAATGAAAGCTTTAATAAGCGAAGGTTCTTATCCTGAAAGCTTGGCTATTGCTATTGTTTTTGAACACTTTGAGATTGAAAACTCCCCTTTTCTCCCTTCCTCTCAGCTTCAGCTAAAGAACCGACTTTCTGCGGTAGCTTGTCCAGATTTGCCAAGTTTATTATATTTTATTCGGCGAATTCATTTTGAGTCAGGGGAATCAGAATTTGACATAGATAAGTACCTAAACAAAAGAAATATGGTATTTTATGCCGATGGAATTTAATATTTCATTGAGTGAGTGCTTGTCTCATTCTCTTTTTTTACCACACTTTTAATGTCTTCTTACTTAAATCGCTAAATAAACTTAAGAAAATAGATAATATTGGTTCAGGATCAATTGAGCAGATTAAGACCTTACTGCATGATAAAAACCTTACAACTCTAGAAGAAATAAATAAATTTATAACAAACTTAAAGCCTATTATAAATTTAAATTAAAGTTGATTTATTATTGATTTTTTCATTTAGCAATTGGGTTTTTCTTTTTAAAATCTCTAAAAAAATAAAATTAAGAGTTAAAATAAATTAAAAGT
>CANLFK010000122.1 GCA_947489925.1 Candidatus Caenarcanales bacterium | reverse complement strand
AAGCTCCAATAAAAATCAATGCCAATAAAAGAAATAACCAATTATTTTTTCTCTTTTTTTTCATAGTTGTTTATTTTATTAAAGTCTCAAATTTAAGTTCCTGAGCAAACCAAGAATTGCAAATAAGTACCTAAACAAAAGAAATATGGTATTTTATGCCGATGGAATTTAATATTTCATTGAGTGAGTGCTTGTCTCATTCTCTTTTTTTACCACACTTTTAATGTCTTCTTACTTAAAAGGTTCTTGATTCATATATAAAATTGAAATAAATTCGTCTATTTTTTCTTTTTCTGAAGCTACTTGGAATTGAAGGTGATCTCTAAATAATTGATGAAGATCGTCAGGATGAGACTCTAAATCAGGATAAATTTTTGAAAGAGAATTGAAAAAATTAGAATAGTCTTTGACAATGGAAGGAAAATCATAACTTCTTTCGGTTTTCATTTTATTCAAATGCTCATTTGTTTTAATTGAGGCAAATTTAAAAGCATCCATTACGGTTAATTCGCCATTTCCATCAATATCTTTGGGTTCATAAAGCCATAAGAAAAAGTAAAAGAGAAAAACATTAGCTAGCCATTTTTCTAAATTATATAAGTCTTTCAATTTAACAGGAATTTGTTCTTCAATATACGCAGAAGAGCTTAAACTTGGCGAAAATCCTGTACTGCCCAGAATACAAAGCTCGGCTAAATTAGTGTCTTTAGGCTTTGCCTCAATATGATTGAATATCCCCGCATAACATTGTCCAATTACAAATAAACCTCTCTTTAAAGAAGGAATTGCTCTTATTATTTCCAAAAGTTTATAAGGAGAAATAAAATTACTGCCAGCTAAACCAAATTCATTACCATGTCCAGTTGTAAAAAGAACAACATTCTCATAGTCTTTTTTATATAATTCTTCTTCTAATGAACTAATAGGAAGAACTTTACAAGAAATTAATTCTTTCCCAAAACGAGCATGAATAAGGTTTTTTTCTCCATCGATAAAGATTTTTATATTTTTTGCTTCAACACCTTTACTTTTTAAAACTCCTAGACCAAAGCGAATATCACCGATAAATCTGTCTTCGTCATTTCCACTTATAAAAACCCACAGCGTATTTATATTAAAAAGATTCATTTATGTTTTAGCAAAAAGATTTTTAAGGAGTTTTTCTGTCTTATCTTCGTAATCTTCAAATCGGAGACAGCTAATTATTTCAAGATTACCAATATTGTCTGGTTTAATCGAAAGTGGTGAACCGTGTGAGTTTAAATAATGAAAATCGGTTTTATTAAGCCTAAAAAGATAAATAGCTTCTGAACCATCAGGCAAAGTTAAAGGTCTAATTTGCCAAAGAGAACTCAAACCATTATTAATCAAATTAACCGCTGGCTCTGGTAATGCAGGCAATTCTTTTCTTTTTATATATTTACTTTCGCTCATTTTACATAAAATTTCTACTTCTATTAAGACTTTATATTCCCGATTGTAATATAAGCATAATGTATAATTAAAAAGATGGCTAGTCTATTATTTCGTCTTAAAACTTAATCTAATTTAGATGACAAGAATTAGTTTTTCTTTAAGCGAAAGAGAGCTTCTAATTTTGCTAAAGAATGATAAGCCTGAACAAAAGCCTCCTGAGATAATTCTTCGATTTTAGAACTTGAAACATATTTAATAATAATGCTTGCTATATATATTTCATGTCTTTTAAGAATGAATTTAAACTTATTAATATCACCCTGAAGAATTTGCTCAATTAGCTTTTGATCAGTTATATCGAGAATATGAGATTCCATGAACTAGTCTTAGAATCAAAATCACTTAATTGTTTTCTTTAGGCTCTGCAGCTTGATTTTTTTTATTACTAGCTTTTTTAGTTTTTTTCATTTCTTGCCATTTAGTTCTTTGCTCTGGAGTTAAAACTTGAACAATTTCTTCTTGAGTTTTCTCCCGATTTTTCTTTCTGATGGCAGAGACTTGTTGTTTTTGAGCTTCGGTTAAGTTTAATTCATCCCATTTTTGCTTCCAATCACCTTTTGCAAAACTGTAGGAGCTAGGAATTAAAGCCATTAATAAACCTAAAGTCAAAATCATCTTATTAGTCATAACAAACATCCTCATAATTAGTAATAAAGAAGTCATTTTCAGACCTCTTACTTTTATAGTCTAAAACAAAATCAAATTGGTCACATTAATTATTATTTTTGTAGTGTATTTGTTTGATTATTATTTAAATTATTAGGGCCTTGCGGCATCTGTGGGCGAGGAAAAACAGCTTCTTGAGACTGCTGAGGATTTAGTGTATTTGTTTGATTATTATTTGAATTATTAGGGCTTTGCGGCATTTGTGGGCGAGGAAAAACAGCTTGTTGAGACTGCTGAGGATTTAGCGTATTTGTCTGATTATTATTTAAATTATTAGGGCTTTGCGGCATTTGTGGCTGAGGAGAAACAGCTTGTTGAGTCTGCTGAGAATATTGATTCAAAATCATATCAACTGCCGCTAATAGTTCTGGTGGACGGAAAGGCTTAGTTAAGAAATGTGAAGCACCGACTGAATTTGCAAGCTCACGATCGTCTTGTCCACCTTTGGCGGTTAAAATAATAACTGGAATTTTAGAGGTTTTTGGGTCTTTTCTCATTTCTTCGCAAACCTGAAAGCCCGTTAAAAAAGGCATCATTACATCTAATAAAACTAAATCTGGCTGTACCTGTTTGGCTAAATTTAAAGCATCTTGTCCATTTGCAACTTCAATAATTGTATACTTACGAACAGCCAAGCTTGCTTTTACTAATAGTCTTAGTGATGGTTCATCATCGGCAATTAAAATTGTGTAAGCCATAATGTTTTAATGAAGTTTTGGTAAATAAAGACTTTCATTCCAATAAAATGTTCTATTTATCGTTTAATTCAACTAGTTTTATGAATAAAAAAGATGATTCCCTAAATAAAAACTTAATTTGCCATAAATCGTTAATAATAATCGTATTGAGTTTTCTAAAAATTAATTTGTCTTTTTATGCTTAAATTCAAAAGTAATTATTCTCCAGCTGGGACAATCTTAAAGTTAAATATTAATGATTTAATTGCAGATAATATAAAAGGTTTGATTTTAGATTTAGACAATACAATCATGTTGCCAAAAAGTGGTGAATTTTCCCCAGAAATTGCAAATTGGCTTGAAACAGCCTTAGCCGCTAATTTAAAGATTATAATTGTTACAAATAATAAAGACGAAATTTATTTAAACAGTCTGAGTCCACTTTTAGATAAATATAATATTCCAATTATTATTAAAGCCAAAAAGCCCAGAAGTAAAAATTTAAAAAAAGCCATTGAATACTTAAATTTACCAGCCGAAAATATTTGTATTATTGGAGACCGTGTTTTAACTGATATTTGGGGCGGAATTAATGTTAAAATTAAAACTGCTTTTGTAGAGCCACTGATAGGCAAAAAAGAAAATATTTTGTATCGAGCTTTAAGACGAATGGAAAAAGTGTTTTTAGAGAGAGCTTAAATATTTTCTTTTTTGCTTTCAATTTCTCTCGCTAAAATCCTCCGAACCGTTATTGAATGAAAAATTTTACCTTCTATTGTTTTTAGGCCAAATTTATTTAGTTCATTTGCAATTGTAGAATAGCTTTTATTTTCCGCTCTCAGAGTTTTGATAACTGGAGTTATTTTGCTGTAATTTTCAATTGCTTCTTGTTTTTTTCTTTGGGCTTGTATTTTGCGTCCTAATTCTAAATTTTCAGGCTTGGGAGTTCCTAGTTTTTCACCTTTTGCTTTTTTTGACTGTAAAGCCTCAATTGTTCTGCGGGAAATCATACGAGCTTCTTCTTCAGCTAAAGCCGCTTTAATTTGCAAAATAAATGGAGAATCATTCGGTGAATCAGCACAAATAAAGTTAATACCAGCCTGCATTAAATAACTAATTAATAATTGATTCCTTCCCAACCTAGATAAATCTTTAATAATTAAAGTTAAACCTTCACTTTTGCAAAATTCAATCAGCTCTCTTAAAATTGGTCTTTTTTTTAATAAAGTTTGTAAATTTAAATTGTTTTTAATACTTATTCTTAATTTGTTAGTACCAGTTTCAACTTCAATAGCTTCTTTTACTAATTTACCATTAACACTATCTATGTAATTACGATTCAACCTTTGTTGAGCTTCAATTCCCAATTTTGAATCAGCCTGTTGATTTGTTGAAACCCTAATATAAGATGCAAATTTATTCATTTTTTCCTTTTTACAGGTTTAAGCCTGTCTGTGCCAGTGTCTGTCTGCTTCAAACTGTTAAGTGATTTTTGTTAAAGCTTGACTGAAAGGGGAATAAGTAATAATATTAAGCTTATTCATAACAGACTGAAACGGGCGTTTATTGCTTGTTATATTTATATCATTATTTTTTTATTTTTAGAAGGGCTTTCCCGCTTTAAAGGCTTATTTGTAAATAATTTAAGTTTTTTCGGTTGAAAAGTCATTTAATATTTACAGCTTTTTAGTGTTTTGAAAAGTAAATATTGAATTTTTGTCAAGGATTATTTTTAATTTTTTATTCAATGTCGGATGTGGAAAAATTATATTTGTAAATAAAAAAACTTCACATACAACAAATTATATTCTTTTAATCTTTAATTGTATTTATCAACAATACGCTAGTATTGTTGATAAACAAATTAATTCAAGTCAATTTCAAACAAATTATGAGATTAATCGAAACCGCAAGAAGACAAACTGGGCTTTTTTTAGGCGGTACGGCATTAACTTTAGGTGCAACCGTTTAATCGATTACCTGCACAAACAGTTATACCGAAAACTCAAATTTTAAAATCTCCTTCTAGGGAAGAAACAGTATTTTATGTACCAGGGCGTGGAGCAAATCCGCCAGATGAAAATGGTAAATTTAGTGGAGAAGATGCTTATCAACAAGCTAAATCACTTGCTAATGAATTAAATAATTCAGTAATTCTTATTCCTTTGAGTAATCATGTCGGCTTTTTTAAAGGAATTGAAGAAGTTAAGGGAATTTTTCATAGATTAGTAGGAACTTTAAAGCAGTGTACAACTCTTTTTCGTCAGCAACACTCAGCAGAGGAGATTAAACAGGCACATGAAATGGAAAGCTATTTTCCTGCGATTAAACAGGCATTTAATAGAAATTAATTTTCTTATCTTTTTGGTCTGGTGAAAGAAGAGAAATATCTTCAAACAAATCAAGAAGAGCGATATTTTAAAAATGATGATATTTTAATTATTCGTGAATCCAAAGTTCATAGTGTCGAAATTGATAATTAACAACTCAAAATTAAAGATTTTAGTCTTTCGCTATCGCTTTTTAGGAGATACAATTTTAACAGTACCTTTTTTGCAAAGACTAAGAGAGGCTTATCCGAATGCACATATAAGTGTTTTAATTGCTCCGCAAAGTGGTGTTTTACTACAAAATTGCCCTTATATAAATGAATTAATTGAATTTGATACTACTAGATTTCACAAATATGATTCGGGAAAACAAGCCAAACAAAGCCTTTGGGAAAATGTTTTAAAATTAAAAAAAGAAGAATTCGATATTGCTTATATTCTTAAAAGGTCTTTTTCAAGTGCTTTATTAGCGTTTTTAGCTGGAATTCCAGAAAGAATTGGCTTTGATACCGAATTTAGAGGCTTTTTGCTAACTAAAAAAATACCATTTAATTTAAAACAATCAGAAGTTATTAATTTTTTAAATCATTTACTACCACCATTTAATGAACAACCAGATAAAACAAATAAATTATTTTGGGCGACAGAGCAGGAAAAACAAAAAGCTTTAAGTTTAATAAATAATTTAACTAAAAAAACTGCTGAAACACAAAATATTATAATTCACGCTCCAGCCGCTCATCCGCTTAAAATGTGGAAAATTGAATATTGGGCTGAATTAATAAAAAACTTAAAATTAAAATATAATCATAATATTATTTTTTCTGGCTCAACTGCTGATGCTGATTATTACGATGAATTACAATCTTTGGCGGGAATAAAACCAGACTTAAATTTATGCTTAACCAATAATACTTTGCGTGAAAATATTGCTTTTTATGAGCTTTGTGATTTTATAATTTGTGTTGATTCAGGACCAGTACATTTAGCAGCCGCTGTTAATTTGAAGGGTTTAGCAATTTTTGGACCAACAGACCCAATTAGATGGCAACCTTGGAGCGACAATATCAAAATTATTCAAGCACCAATCAATTTGGCTTGCAGACCTTGTAATTTAAAACCAACTTGCCAAAATATAGAGTGTCTAAGCGAACTCAAACCAGATTTTGTTTTAGATAATTTTTTACAATTTTAATTAAATTAGGAGAAGTTTTTATTTTTTAGTATTATTTCTTCGCCAAGTAGCGGGTTTAATATAATTTTCCTGACTCCAAATACCCAATTTCTTTTGCTTGGCTTCTTTTTCTGCTATTCTATAAGCTATTTCCAAACTATTAGGCAAAGTGTCAGCATATTCAACTTCTGCCAAGCCAGCTTTAATCAATTCTTCAGCTGGGTCAAACTTATTATTATTTTGTAAATTTTGCAAACTTAAAACACAAATAGATCTACCATATTTATCTGGCTTAGGTAAGCACCAATTGCCAACTAATTTGCTCAATTCAATTAATTCTCTTAATTTAGCAGAAGCCATGTCTCCAAAAGGCTGATCATATTCTGGGCAATCTATACCAGCCAAACGACATTGATTTATAACTTTAATTTCTAAACTATCTCCATCTTTTACTTTTATATCCAAACTTTGAGCTAGAGCTGGATTACAAAGAATAAATAATATTAACAAAATATATAAAAGGTTTTTCATTTTAATTTACATTTGTTTTACCAATCACTAGAACTACCGCCCCCGCCAGAGCTACCTCCACCAAAGCCACCGAACGAATCATTATTACTATCATTACTGTTATGGTAATTACTTTGTGTATAACCACCACCAGCC
>CANLFK010000121.1 GCA_947489925.1 Candidatus Caenarcanales bacterium | reverse complement strand
AAGCTTCTAATATGGCGGATCAAGTTTATCAAGTAATTGATGGTAATCTGACAAAAATTGCCCCTCTCACAATTCAGGCAGTTTAAATTAAATCTGCAAGCCTTCTAACTGTTTAATGCCAGAAATCAAATCATTCATCACCCGCACGGTTAGGCTTAATTTTTGTTCAGCTTCTGACATTTGCATCATTAATTCAGCTGAGTCAAATTCTTTTTTACCAGATAACATATCTTTTGCTAGTTGATTTGGTTCTTGCACTTCTGTCGAAACTTTATTTAACATTTGTGAAAAAGTATCAGCTAAGGTTTTATTTTGTGTGCTGGTTGGACTGGGGCTTTCAATAGTTGGAAAACTAGGAAATTGTAAACCATTATTTAATTTGGGTAAGTCTGGAAAAGACGGAAAATTTGGATACATAAAAATTCAAAAGATTAAAAACAGATTATATATAAAATTTTTACCCGCCAGAAGCTTTTATTAACCGTTCTAAAATCGCAAATCCAATTCCTTCGCTTTCAGGTCTTTGGGCATAAATTGTTTTTATATTCTCTTCATCACAAGCCCGAAAGAAAGCAAATAAGTTTTGGGCATAATCTAGTGAATTATTAGCTAAATACACTTTTTTAAAATTTTCTAATCTTTCAGTTAAACCAATATAAGCTGATTCTTGCGGATTTATTATTTGAGTATTTGAATTAATAATAGTAATTTCCGCTTTGGGTGAATAATGTTTATATTTCATGCCAGGGCTTAAAGGCTGACTTTCTTGATTAAAACTATTATTTTTTATTTCAAGCTGAATTATTTTTTGTATTTTTTCTATATCTAAAGCACCAGCCCGCAAAAGCTGAAAATTATCAGGGTTTAAACAATTAATAATCGTTGATTCAAGCCCATATTCAGTAATTTCACCTTTTAGAATACAGGCAATTATATTATTAAAATCTTGCAAAACATGCAAATAATTAGTTGGGCTTGGTTTACCCGATAAATTAGCAGATGGTGCTACTAATGGACTTTTTACTGCTTTTATTAAATTTAAAGCGGCTTGGTGAGCTGGCATTCGCACGGCAATACTATTAAGTCCAGCATTAATAATTGGGCTAAGTTTAAGATTTTTATTCAAAGGTAAAATCAAAGTTAATGGACCTGGCCAAAAAGCTTCAATCAGAGAGGTAATATTTGAATGTAAAGGTTGTTCGACCAAATAATTTAAATCTGCCAAATCAGCAATATGCATAATTAATGGATTATCTGAGGGTCTGCCTTTGGCTATAAAAATATTTTGAATGGCATTTTCATCATGAATACAAGCTCCTAAGCCATAAACGGTTTCGGTGGGAAAAGCAATTATTTGACCATTAATTAAAAACTCAGCCGCTTGGCTAATTGATTCAGTGATTAAAGTCATAAATTAGATTTTTTATCTTGATTTTTATTTTCAGAGTTTAATTTTATGACTGAATTATCCAATTCTATAGAAGACAAATAAGCCTTGTCTAATGGGTCTATGAGAGCTAAATTATAATCTTTTAAGCTTGCTTTTTGAGCCGCCAAAGGAAAAATCAATTCAAGGTCTGAGACTTTACCTGGTGCAATTTTTTTGAGCAAATCTAAACCAGAATTCCGTAAGTCCGCCATAATTGGGTCTCCTCCGTCTTTAGGAATTAAAAGTAAATCACAAGGATAAATAGCGGAATTGGTTTGATTATTGACTTTTACTTTGACATTTAAAATATTTTCATAGTCTTCTGAATCGTTTATTTGGGCATTTAATAAGTTTAATTTTAGACCAATTAATTCATTAGTTAAGACTTTGCTGGATAAAGCGGCTTCATTTAAAATATCGTCGGTTAAATTCAATTCATTTTTAAATTCAATTTGGCTTTTCTCGCCTGCAAAAAAAGTTTTAATATCGCCTTTGCGTCTTATAGAGCCAATAATTCCTAATGAAGCTCCGATTGTAGCACTAGCCGCTACGCTCAGACCTTGAGAATAAATAGCGGCAACTGGAGCGAATTTAAGTGAATTGTAAGTACCCCATAAAGCTCCCAGAGTTATTAATTTGGCATCATATAAAATCATTTTCCCAGCTTCTTTTCCTTTAAAAGTTTCGGTTGTCATTTCAGCTTTAATTGGAAAAGTTTTACCAGATTGAATTTTTAAAGTATCGAATAAAACTTTGACTGAACCAGCTCTGCCAGCTTTTCGGCTTCGTTTAACCTCAAGAACATGACCAATAAGATGACTTCCTTTTAAGGCTTTTAATGAATTATCTTTATCGTTTGGGTTAACTAAAATTTTAGCTTCAACTCCATCTCCAATTTGATTTAATTCTGAAGATAAAGTTGTCATCAGAGAGATATTTATTTTGGATTTGCGATCAAGAACACGATTGGCTGAACCTTTTAAAATGACTCCAGTCGGCTCAATTAAACTTTCAGTTGTATTAGTACTATTTTCTTGTTTTTCGGCTTCAATTAATTGTTCTAAAGGAGAAAGTTCTTCTTCGGCTTTAATAGGAAAATTATTTGAAAACAAAAAGAAAAAAACATTCAATAAAATGAAATTATTTCGGAAAGACATAAATCACTAAAATTTATTTTTATTAATACCTAATTCTAATCTCTTTTTAATTTACATTACAAAATTTTTATTTATAATTTACTTTTGAAGAGGAAAAATAATTGACACAAGCGACTGAAGAAATTAAAAAAGATGATAATTGGTCAGAGATTGGACCTGAAGTTTTGGTGGAAATGTCTGCTAAAGGCGAAATTGACCCTTGGGATGTAGATTTGGTTTATGTAATTGACAAATTTTTAAATAAATTAGCTGATAGACAAGATAAACAAGAATTAAAAGAAGCGGCACGGATTATATTCTTTGTTTCAGTGCTTTTAAAATTAAAGTCTCAAAGAATTTATCAAAAACCAAATAATCAGCCAGCTCTTGGTGATGATGACTTTTTGGACTTTGAAAATATTGACTTTGAAGAATTGAATAGTTCTGAAGCTCAACTCGACAATATGCTTAGTCCTAAAGCTTTAGATTCGGTTTTATCTCGTAATTCCAAGTCAATTAAAGAAAATCGTGTCCGAAAAATTACTTTAGATGATTTATTAGAATTATTTAAGGAAGCTGAATTAAAAACGGCTCGTAAAAAAAAGAAGAAAAAAAGAACTTTAAAAGACTTTTTGAACGATGAAGATTTAGACTTTGGGCATGAAGACGACATTGTCATTCGAGAAGATGAAAAAACTAGTATTATGGACTTGGCTCATGATGAGGATTTGGAGCATAAAATCAAATTATTAAGTGAATATATTTTATCTGAATTAGAAAAAGATCATTCTACTAATTTAAACTCACTGCAAGCCAAAATTGGCGATTGGGTTGATACTTTTTTGGCGGCTTTATTTTTATCTCATAGCGGAAAAACTGAAATTAGCCAAGAAGAGTTTTATAAAGAAATTTGGCTTAAAAGAATTGTTTAATTTAAATAAATAATTTGAAATGAGAGATAATTTCTTTACAAAATATTTGAAAACTTAAATTAATCTGAAAAAAATATATTTAATATGCTTACTATTGCCTTAATTGGTGCTCCTAATACAGGAAAATCAACACTTTTCAATAAATTAATTGGCGGAAGACGGTCAATTGTTGAAAATATACCGGGTGTAACTCGAGACCGAATTTATGCTCAAGTCAATTTGGGTCGCTGGAGTAGCAATCCGAAAATTAAAGATTTGCAAATTAAAATTATTGATACTGGCGGTTTATTTTTTGAAGCAGATACTTTATTTGAAGGTGTGCAAAGGCAAGCTGAAACTGCCCTCAAAGAAGCGGATTTAATTTTATTTGTAGCTGATGGGAAAATTGGTATTACTTCAATTGATCGCCAAATTGCCAAATTATTAAGACGAGAAGAAAAACCAATATTTTTGCTCGCTAATAAATTAGATTCACCCGAATTAGAAAATTTAAGTGCTGATTTTTATAATTTAGGAATGGGAGAACCATTAGCTTTTTCGTCTTTGGGTAATAGTTTTCCGAGATCGATTGATAATTTAATTGATAAAATTTATGAAAAAAGCTCTCTCAAAGACCAAATTGAAGACGAACAATTATTAGAAAAAGAAAATGAAGAAAATGATGAAGAAAAGCCAGCTTTTTTATACCAAGCGGAAGACTTAATTAAAGTGGCTATTTTGGGCAAGCCAAATGTTGGAAAATCAAGTTTGTTGAATAAATTAGTTGGTTATGAAAGATCTTTGGTTCATGATGTGGCTGGTACAACCCGAGATGCTTTAGATACAGAATTGATTTTTGAAGAGCAAAACTTTTTACTAATTGACACAGCTGGTCTCAGACGCAAATCTAAAATTTATGATAGTTTAGAAAGATATTCAGTAGATCGTAGTATTAAAGCTTTGGTGAGAGCTGATATTTCAGTTTTGGTAATTGATGCTAAGGAAGGAGTTGCTAATCAGGAAAAGAAATTAGCGGCTTTAATTCAAAAACGAAAAAAATGTTGCATTATTGCCCTGAATAAATGGGACTTAATTGAAAAAGACAATGATAGCTTTAAGACTTATCAGGAATTAATTTACCAAGAATTAGGCTTTATTAGTTATGCTCCGCTAATAATTACTAGTGCGTTTACTGGGCAAAGAATTGAAGGTATTTTGGAGCAATGTATAAAAGTTAATAAAAATTATCAAAGACGGATTTCGACTGGGCTTTTAAATAATGTTTTGCGAGAAATAGCCAGTATTAATGATCCAGCTAAATCGGGGGCTAAAGGCTTAAAGGTTTATTATATGACTCAAGTAGAGACAAAACCGCCAACTTTTGCTTTATTTGTTAATGATCCAAAATATATTAGCGAAAATTATTTGCGTTTTTTAGAAAAATGTTTAAGAAAAGAATTTGAATTTGAAGGTGTACCATTTGATTGGGTGATTAAAAAGTCTAGCCAAAAAACTCAAGCTTAATTAAATCCAAAGTGAAAATTAGTGAGGTTTTACAATAATGTTTATAAATAAATTAGAACTAAAAAACTTTAAACGATTCACTGATTTAACTATTGATTTAGCCCCCCAGCCCCCTAAAGGGGTAGCAAATCAAGAAGACGAAAATTCACCGAAATTGGTTTTATTAATTGGTGCAAATGGTAGCGGAAAGTCTTGTGTTTTTGATGCTTTTGAAAGTGCAAATGGAATAATATCTGATGAAAAATTAAGACAAGCTTTTGAAGATTTAAAAACAGAAAAAAAGAAAGGTTATTTAAGTGGATTAGGTTTACCAGATAATGATTATTGTTCAAAGAAAAAAGATGTAAAAGACAAAAACGGATACGAATTAATTATTGATTTTGATAAAGAAAAAAGTTTCAACTTTCATTATAAAAATACTTCCGAAACTAATATACTTATTGGACAAACAAGCTTAGAAACCAATTTGGAGATTGGTAATTATTTTTACGGCAGAAGTAGTATTCGGATAGTACCTGAAATTACAAAAGTGGCAAATCCTAATTTAATTAAAGAAGATTTAGATCGCCCACAAAAATATATTCAGAATGACATAAGGTTTATAAATGATGTTTATCGTTATACTCAAAATATCAGTGAAGCTCTGAGAGAGCCAGTTTTCCAAGGTAAGCAAGCTGATACTTTACAAATATTTAGAACCTTTATTGAACCACTAAATAACTCTTTAAGAAAGATTTTTGGAGAAGACAAACAAACAAATATTAGGATTATTGAATACCAAGATTCTACTTTTGATAATCCACCTAATCTTATTTTCCAAAAGGGTGATTCAAAGATAAGTTATGAGTTATTAAGCCACGGGGAAAAGCAAGTCATAATTTTGCTCTTGAATTTCATTGTCAGAAAAGAGCAGTACAATGATGCCATTATTTTTATTGATGAAATGGATTGTCATTTGAATACTAGTTTGCAAAGAAATTTAATAGAAGAAATTGTTAATCTTATACCTGATAATTCTCAGTTTTGGACAGCTTCACATTCATTAGGGTTTATTGATTATGCAAGGCAATATGAAAAAGGCGTAATTATTGACTTTGATAGTTTAGATTTTGATGAAGTACAAGTATTAGAACCTAAAGAAGCTGATGAATTTGATGTGTACGATATTGTTTTTGGATTAAGTGATACTAAGTTGAAAACTTCTTTTATTGATTATTTAAAGCATAGAGAGCGTAGAATGTTTGTTTGTGAAGGCTCAAATCAAAAAGTATTTTCTAAATTGAATTTTCCAAATATAGAATTTACCGATAAATATGGAAGTAATAAAACTAATAAAAAAGCAGTAATTCAAATATCAAAGAATGAAGGAGTTTTTGGCTTAATTGATCGTGATTATTTGACACAAGATGAAATTAATAAATTAAAAACGGAGTATGAAAGATTATACATTTTAGATTTTTATTGCTTTGAGAATTATTTGTATCATCCAGACAATATTTTAGAAAAATACCCAAATATTGAAATAGAAAAATATAAATTAAGATTACAAGAATTAAAAAATCAAAAAGTGGACGACTTGGTTACTCATTTAGCGTTGAGTAGAAATGAATATAAGCAATTAGAAAATCAGGAAGTACTACTAAAAAAAATGTTAGAATCAAATGATTTTGAAACTTATTATCCAGTTTTAGATATAAATAAAATTGATAAAAGTAGTTTAATTAAAGAGTTCAAGCTTGGTTCTGAAGAAATGCTTGCTAGCACTAATTGGTTTAAAACTAAAATTAGCGAGGTTTTACAATAATGTTTATAAATAAATTAGAACTAAAAAACTTTAAACGATTCACTGATTTAACTATTGATTTAGCTGACCAGCAAGATGAAAATCCACCGAAATTAGTTTTATTAATTGGTGCAAATGGTAGCGGAAAGTCTTGTATTTTTGACGCTTTTGAAGCTATTAATACTCTTGTTCTGAACAAAAAACTTCTACAGGCAAACGAAAAAATACCAAGT
>CANLFK010000120.1 GCA_947489925.1 Candidatus Caenarcanales bacterium | reverse complement strand
ATACTTTTGATTAATTTATACTAAGCGCATAGATTTGTTAAGATTATTATAAGTCAAGCCCAATTTCACAGCTTATGTATAAAAAAATTTTTTTAAGTACTTTATTTTTTAGTTTATTTATTAATTCCTTTGTTTTAGCCATTTCCATTTCGGAGCAACAAGAATTAGCTATTGGCAAATCTTATGCAATGCAATTAGAAAGGCAATTACCAATAATTAATAATGCCGAAATTACTAATTATATAACTCAATTAGGTAATAATTTGGTCTCTCATTCTAATAGAACTAATATTCCTTATCGTTTTAGAATGGTAAATTCGAAAGAAATAAATGCTTTTGCTTTGCCTGGTGGCTATATTTATATTAATCGAGGTTTAATTTTAAATGCCGATAATGAAAGTGAATTAGTTGGTGTTTTAGCTCATGAAATAGCTCATGTAACCGAAAGACATAGTGCTGAGCAAATTCCTAAAAGTCAATTATCACAAGGAGCTTTAAGTGCTTTTGGTCGATTAGTTGGAAATAGAGGTCTGGGCGGACAAATAGCTTATATGGGAGCTAATTTATTAAATAAAGGTGTCTCTTTGAAATTTGGACGAGATGCCGAAAGAGAAGCTGATCAAGTCGGGGCAAATATTGTTTCTTCTTCTGGGTGGAATCCTCAGGGCATGATCACTTTTTTCAATAAATTAGCTCAAAAAGATCGTGGTGGCAAATCAGCGGCCTTCTTTTCTTCGCATCCATCTCCAGCCGAAAGAGAAGCCAATATTTCAGCTTTGCTGGCTAAATTAGGCAATAAAGGAAAAGTTGATTCACCTGAATTTCAAAGAATTAAAAAACTCTTAACTTAAATAAAAATACCCCTTTAGACCAAGGGTAAATATTTTGGAGAGCTAGAGTATAGGTATTATTCTCTTGAATTTAGTTTTTTCTAAAATTAATTTTTGTAGATTAAACATTTCTTCTTCATCATTCTTTGTTTCATGGTCATAGCCAAGTAAATGCAAAAATCCATGCACAAATAAAAAAGCTGCTTCTCTTTCAATTGAATGCCCATAATCAAAAGCTTGTTCTTCAATTTTGTTTTGGCAAATAAAAATATCACCGAGTGAAATGAATTGCAAATTTAAATTAGGAAAACTTTGATCCCAAGCTGGAAAAGATAAAACATCAGTACTTTTATTTATATTACGGTATTCAAAATTTAGCCTTTGCATTTCTGGATTTTTAATTATTTGCAGATCAAAAGAAAGAGTTTTTGGTTTTAAAGTGAATTTTGTTTGAGTTTCTAGGCTAATTAATGCTAAGTTTTGTATATTAATTTCCCACCATTTTTTGGTTAAAACCTTGCTTCTTGCATGGCACTTTATCCCGCTAATCAAATTTAAATTAATCATTATGAAAATAAAAACACAAATAAATTATAGCTTTTTAATTGTTTTATGCTTTCTGTTTCAGCTTTTAACTCCAGCAATTCAGCCAGCTAATGCCAAAACAAAAAAGCCATATAATAAAAATAGTGTTAGCAATAAACAAGAATTTGTCTTTTTGGGTTGCCCCGGTTATGAAAAAGACTTTGAACAGATTAGTAATATTTTAACTTCAGCTCAAAAAACTTGGAATAATCATAATTCTGAAGGTTTAATGAGTTTTTATGCTCCAGACTTTAAAAGTAAAGATGGCTCTGACATGAAAAAAATCAAAGATAATTTAAATACTTTTTGGATTGAATATAAAGACGCTAAAATTCAATCAAACCCAGCTAGCATTCAGGTTTGCGGAGATTATGCAACTATTACTTTAAACGAATTAACTACTGCTACTGGGCAAGGTGAAAATACTAAAAATATTGGCTTCTCTCCCGAATTTTTATCTTGGGTTCAAGGAATTACAACTTTAAAGAGAATTGGCAATACTTGGAAAATTACTTCCGAAGAGATTTTGTCGGAACATATGTGGAAATATTATGGACAAAAAGCTGGCAATTTGTTAAAAACTGGCAAAATTAGTTTAATAATTCCGGGTTATATTGAAGAAAATGAAAATTATATTGCTCAATTAAAATATGATTTACCTGAAGATATAAAAGGCGAAGCAATTTTAGATAAAGTTTTATTAACTGATTTCCCCGAGACAGACAGTTCAAAAGCTAAAGATTCTAAGTCTGAATCAGAAATTATGGCAATTAAAAGACCAATTGAAGGAAATGGTAATCAAGAAAGCACAATAAGCTCTGGTTTAAGAAGATTATTTACGGCTAATAGCTTGGGGCAAGATGAATTGGTGAGAGCTCAAATTATAATTTATTCTGGCAAAAAAGGAGAATCACCTTCATTTATTGCTTTATCGCAAAGAGTAATTCCTAAACCTCACCCAAAAGAGGAAACTGACAAAAACAAAATTAATAATCTCAGCTTTAAAAATGAAAAGAAATAAAGTTTAATTATTTAATGCGAGTTTGACAGCTTTTAAATCAAACAATAAATCTGTTATTTTAAATTTTCTGTCTTCAAGATTAAATCCCTAACTCTGCTCTCTAATAGCCCACTTTCAGGGGGTTGGGGGTAAAAAGCCAAAAGGGAATCTTCTAAATTCTTAATGTGCTTTTTACATTTTCAGGTCGAACTGACATTCCTTACATCTGGTTTAAATTAATCTCTTGAGCAAGCTTTTCAGCTTCGTCTAACATATTTTCAATTAAAACAAAACCATTACGCCAAAAATTATTATCATTCAAATCAATATTGGCAATTTTTAATAATTCATTTGGTTCTAAGCTACCGCCAAAAGATAATATTTTGGTATATTGCTCCTTAAACTCTGGACCAGCTGTCTTAGACTGTGTATAAAGAGTTATTGATAATAATAAACCGAAAGCATATGCATAACAATAAAAAGGCGAATGAATAAAATGGCTGATATAAAGCCACCAATAGCCATAATTATCGGTCAAATTAACTGAATCTCCAAACATTTGCTTGCTTGTTTTTAACCAAAGTTCATTAATTGTTTCAGTGGTGAATTCGCCGTCTTTCCGTCTTGTTTCATGTAATTTTTGCTCAAAACGAGTCATAAAAACTTGTCGATAAACAGTGGCAATAATTTCATCAAGCTTGGTAATTAAAAGCGATAATTTTTCAGTTGGATTTTCGGCTTGACTGACTAAACGGTCAAAAGTTAGCATTTCCCCAAAAACACTAGCCGTTTCTGCAGTTGTTAAAGGAGTATCTGATTCCAAATAACCAACTTGCCTTGATAAATATTGATGTATGCCATGCCCCAATTCATGGGCTAAAGTTGATAAGTCTCTTGAATTACCCGTAAAATTAACCAAAATATAAGGATGAACGCTCGGAATCGTGGAAGCTGAAAATGCTCCGCCTCTTTTGCCCTCTCTTAAATCAGCATCAATCCAGTTTTTATCAATAAATTCTTTTACAATTTTGGCAAAGTCTGGGCTAAAGCTTTCATATGATTTTAAAACGAATTGGCAGGCTTCATCCCATTCCCATTTTTTTTGTTTTTGATTAGGCAATGGTGCATAGCGGTCATAATCATTTAACTCAGTTAGGTTTAATAATTTGGCTTTTAATTTATAAAATCTGTGTACTAATTCAATTTTTTCTTCAGTTACTTGCATTAAAGCTTCTACAGCTTGGTCTGAAATCTCATTCGATAAATTCCTTGAAGAAATTGGTTTTTCAAATTTGCGGATTTTGTCTTCAATATAATGCTCTTGAGTTAAAGTATTAAAAATATAAGTTAAAATTGATGAATTAGATTTTAAGCCTTCGGTTAAAGCATTAGCGGCATCTTTTCGGATTTCACGGTCGCCTGAATAAAGTAAAGCTAAAACTTCTTCTTCACTTAATTCTTTGGGTTCTGGCAAATTAACTTTGAATTTGGATTTGGCAAATATTTCATCAAATAAACGAGTCCAAGCTGAACCAGCGGTTAAATCAACTTTTTGCCATAAAACTTCTTCTTTTTCAGTTAATTGATGAGGCTTTAACTTGCGTGAAGACTTTAAATAATGTTTATATTTTTCTAAAATTGGTGATTCAATGAACTTATTGGCAATATTATCTTCCAAATTATTCCATTCGAGATTAAAGAAAGTGGTTTTTTCATGAATTTCAGACATTTTTTCTTCTAAACGAGAAATTAAAGCTCCGTGAGCTGGCTTAGAACTATCAGCTGAATGCATTAAATAAGCAAAAATCAAAGGTTTATTACTTAATTCATTTAAATCTTCATATTTTTGCAAAGCCTTAAATAACTCTTCAGGTGAAAGTTTGGCTAAATTGTTTTGATATTTTTCCTGAAAATTACTAGACTCAGAGAGAGCTAAAATAATATCTTTGTCAATTTGCTTATCATCGATTGAAGCGTATAAATCTTTTAAATTCCAGCTAGGTAAAGTCATAATATCCTAAATTTTTACTAAAGCCATTTTAATTTAAAAAAGCCGAAATTAATACATTTAAGTTTTTATATTTAAAAGAGAACTTTCTTTGTTTAATTCTTTGTTTTGTTCTAGCTTGGACATACAATCTTCAATTAAGCTGATTAAAGCATTGATTTTTGGTTTATTTTTTTTCTTTCTTTCTTTTTTGCGTTTCTTTTTCTCGTCTGGATCAATTGTTTCTTTAGAGGTATCTGCTTCATACTCATTCTTGAGAGCTTCTAAAATATTTTTTTCATCTTCTTCTGTTAATTTAAGCTTATTGCCAATTAAATCTTTCAGACAAGCAAAAGTACAAAAAGCAATTGCCTGTTTTCCAGTTGGTGAAATTTTCAATTCAAGCAAAAGTTTTTCCAGCTTTGGATCTTGCGAATATTTATTTAAAGCTGAAGTCAAACGCTTAATAACTTGATTAGGAGGCAATTGAAATAAACTATTTAAAGAATTATTTTTTTCGGTATTTAAACTATTGTCAATTTCGCTATTTTCTTCATTCTCCAAGCGGGCTTCTTTAGCTTGAGTCTTAATTGGCTTTGGAGTGGAAATTGGCGGTAAATTTGGCTGAAAAGGATTAACTTTATTATCCATAAACTAAAGAAATTAAATATTAATATTACATTTTACAGGATAGACGCTAAAGCTAGGTAAATCCTATTATTCTTCTTGTTTTAAGTCTTCCAGTCCTTTTAATTCAATGTTTAAAGCATGAGTAGAAATATAAATTTCATATGTGGATAAGGTTAAAGAAATCATTAATAAAACTAAACCGCAACCAAAAATAATTTGAGCTGGTTTTTGAGATTCAGTAAAAATTAAAAACATTGATAAAACCACAAATAATAAGCTCAAAACGCCTAAAGCCTGCATATCTCTAATTAAATTAATTCGCTGAAGCAAACTTTTTATTTGGGCTGATAATACACGCTGAGGATGTTCACGATGTTTAGCACTTAAATCACGCACTAAAGCCGAAATAGCCAAAAACCGATTAGTATAAGCTAATAATAAAAGCGAAGTGGTCGAAAGTAAAACAGCTGGAGCAGTTAAATTCATAATTTATTATTTCAAGATATAAAAGTGAGCTATTACCGTATAATTTGTTTCCAAAGAATTTCATTTGTTAAACCCCCTCCGCCCCCTTGACAGGGGGAACTCAATGTTTTAATATTCTGAAAGTTATACTTTAATCAGCTTTAAGCTTAGTTGATGGTTTAAGTCTAGCTTTAAACTTGATAGTTTTTCAATAAAAACTCCAAAACTCCCCCTGTCAAGGGGGCTGGGGGGTTTATTAAGTCATAAAATATTCAAAGTCTATTTTAGACGGGGAATTCAAATTTCATTAATGAGATTGATTATGAGCTTCTACAAACCAAAGTAGTTTTTCAATAGCTCGTGAAATTCCAGTTAATAAATCAGCCGTGCCAACATCACCAATTTCAGTTGTTTTATCAATTCCTTGTCTTAAATCAGACGCAAAATTAGCCAATGAATTAGATAAAGCTTCAACATGTTCTCTACCAGCCTGAATTTCAAGAGGATATTCAATTAAAAAAGTATTTTCAGCTGTAAATCTGATAGTGCCTTTAGCTATTCCACCGAGTTGTACTATTCTTTCAGCTATTTCATCAATAAAAGGAAGTACTTCGCTTGATACTTGATCAAAAAGCAAATGCAAAGAATAAAAATCAGAACCCTTGACATTCCAATGAGCTTGTTTAGCATGAGACTGCAAATCCATAGAGGCTGATAAAGTTTTCTGTAGAATTTCAATAACTTGGCTTTTAACTTCTAAAGCTAAATTGTTTTTATTCATAATAATTTGCATTTTTTCTTTGGTAGCGGTGGCAGAATTACTTTTATTCATTTTTTTGTCCCATTTTGTAGGTTATTTTTATAATTATGAACCTCATTCTGTTTAAACGATTAAATTTTTTTTCATTCTCTTGATAAATAAAAAAGTAAAAAATCGGGTTTTTATTATGTGCTTTGAACAGCTTTTAATTCATTAAACAGGGCTTTTTCTTTATCGTTTAAGTTTTTAGGAATTTTAATTTGAACTTGCACCAAGTGATCTCCATTGCCAGAAGGTTTTTTTGACCAGCCCATATTTGCCAAACGCAATTTTTGTCCACCTTGAATGCCAGCAGGTATTTTAATTTCTATTGATTTTCCACTTAAAGTTTCAATATTTTGCAAACAGCCAAAAACCGCATCTATTACCGAAATATGAATTATGCTTTCAATATTATCTCCTTTTAAACTAAAAACTGAATGCTTTCCTAATTTGACTTGCAAAAGTAAATCACCTCTAGCTCCGCCAGAACGAGATGGCTCACCTTGCCCGCTTAGTCTTATTTGCTGTCCTTCTCTGATTCCAGGCGGAATTTTCACTTCAACCGAAGAGCCATTTAAATTAAATCTTTTAATACAACCACGAAAAGCCTCTTCCAAAGTTAATTCTACACTAGACTGAATATCTCGTCCTTTAGCTGGAGCATTTCTGCCAAAACCACCAAAACCACTTTGTGATCCTGTACGCTGATTGTGTGCACCCATTTGTCCACTTTGA
>CANLFK010000119.1 GCA_947489925.1 Candidatus Caenarcanales bacterium | reverse complement strand
CCCACAATCAACACTAGTGACTGGAGAGGAGTTAATGGGAGACAATGGCATAAGCCAAGAGGATTTAAACTAAACTAGTCAAATGTAAATCTATATTTGTCTTTAATTTTAATCTTTTATCAAGAATTGAATATCACTGTATATAATAAGCTCAAGTCAGAATAGAAAATAAATTTAAATTATGAAGTTTTATATTGATAGTGCAATTATTTCTGAAATCTCTGAGATTGCGAGTTGGGGAATTTTAAGTGGAGTTACTACTAATCCAACTTTAATTGCTCAGGCTGGAGAGGATTTTAAAGAAACAATTATAAAAATCTGCGAAATTGCTAAAAGTCCAGTCAGTGCTGAAGTTACAGCCGAAAATTATGAAGAAATGATTGAACAAGGTAAAGAATTTGCTAATTGGCATGAATTAGTAGTAGTTAAATTACCTTGTAGTATTAATGGCTTAAAAGCTTGTAGGTATTTGTCTAATCAGGGAATTCCAACCAATTTGACTTTGTGTTTTTCAGTTAATCAGGCTTTATTATGTGCCAGAGCAGGAGCGAAATATATTAGTCCTTTTGTTGGTCGATTAGAAGATATAAATCAAAATGGCTTAAACCTAATTGAGTCAATCCGAAAAGTATTTGATATACATAATTTAAAAACCGAAATTATTTCTGCTAGCATTAGAACACCACAGCATATTACTGAATCAGCTAGGCTCGGAGCTAATATTGCTACTATACCTTATAAATTATTTGCCAGTTTAATAAAACACCCTCTCACTGATAGTGGCATTGATAAATTTATGCAAGACTGGAAAAATAGGAATAATTAAATTATGTTTAATCCCGAAGAAAATATTAAAGCTCTCAAAGAGGCAGTTCAACTATCACCCGATAATATTATTTTAAAAAAACATTTAGCTGAAACTTTAGTATTATACGGACATTATGAAGAAGCTGAACAAACTTTCAGAGAGGCATTACAGTTAAATCCAAATGATAAAAGTCTAAAATTAAGCTTGGCAAACTGCTTTTACAAACAAGCTAAAAACACATATGCACTTTTATTAGTTGAAGAAATGCTTAAAGAGCCAAATACTGAGCCAAAAGTTTATGTTTTGTATGCTAAATTACTGTTTGCAAGTGGTTCTGTCGATAAAGCAGTTGATTTTTATAAAAAAGCTATTTCTCAAAATGCTGACTGTGTCGATATAGATTTTTCGGAGAAATTAGGTATTAAAAATAATTATTCAGCCAATAATAAACAAAATAATAATGAAGTAATTGACGGAAAAGTTAGAATGGCTGGCGGCTTTGGTGCTGAAAATGAACAAAAAACTTTTAATCAAGATTTAGAAAGACCCGAAATTAGCTTTAAAAATGTTGGCGGAATGAATGATTTAAAAGAAGAAATTGAAATGAAAATCATTCATCCACTTAAATTTCCAGATATGTATAAAGCATATGGCAAATCAGCTGGAGGAGGAATTTTGATGTATGGTCCACCGGGTTGCGGAAAAACTTATATTGCCAGAGCAACCGCTGGGGAAATCAATGCCAGTTTTATGTCCATTGGTATTAATGATATTTTGGATATGTGGATTGGAAGCAGTGAAAAAAATATTCACGAAGTATTTGAAGAAGCCAGACGGAATAAGCCTTGTGTTTTATTCTTTGATGAAGTTGATGCTTTAGCCGCCAGCAGAACGGATATGCGACAATCAAGCACTAGACATGTTATTAATCAATTTCTGACTGAATTAGACGGAGTAAAATCTTCAAATGATGGAATTTTAATTTTGGCGGCGACTAATGCACCTTGGCATCTTGATTCAGCTTTTAAAAGACCGGGTCGATTTGACCGTTTAATTTTTGTGCCACCACCAGACGAAACCGCCAGAACTAATATTTTACGGATTATGCTAGCTGGCAAGCCAATTAATGAAATTGATTATGATTTAATCTCATCGAAAGTACAAAATTTTTCGGGAGCAGATTTAAAGTCATTAATTGATTTAACCGTGGAAGAAAAGTTAAAAGAAGCCATGAAACAAGGTAAACCAACTGCGATTGAAACCAAAGATATTTTGAATATTATCCCTAAAGTAAAACCTTCGACTAAAGAGTGGTTTGCCACTGCCCGAAATTATATTATGTATGCCAATCAGGGCGGAACATATGATGATGTTAAAAAGTTTTTGAATTTATAAATTAAAAGTTAAATAAGTTTGAGAAAGTTTATTTTAGTGGTATATTTGATCTTGTCAGAGACTTTTAGTTAAGCCTTTTTGGGGGCGCGTAGCTTTGACGTGATATCTGACTATATGAATGCAAGCAGAGAAATATTCAGTGCTCTCTTTAATCCAATCTGAATAAAATTTAAACATGCCAAAAATACTGGTAATGTTGTAAGCATCAACAGTGGCCGTAAGGTTACTAAGAACAATGTTGTTTCTATGTCTGCTTTCAGAGCTTCAAAAGAAACAGCCGTTGCTGCCTAATCAAATTTGAATTAATAAGAATTTAATATTTGAACAACACTGATTTAAAGGATTTTAGCCGACTTTAAATCAGAATTTTGGTTAATAGTTTTCATTAAGTTATCGCAAAAGACGCAATGAAAATGAAATTAAATTTTTGCAAACCTGTTGAGAGTTTGGCTCTCGCTTCAGTAAAAAGCATGAAACCAGACTAAGCTTGTAGATTTTGTATAGAAAGACTTTGCGGACGAGAAGGGCAGCTCTTCTCCGCCTCCACCATCTGACACAATTTTCAAAAATAATAATATTAGCTTAGGCTTGTTAAGATATTTGTCATTGAGAATAATTAAACAAAATGGCAATCAGCTTAAATGAACCTAGAAAAATATTTAGATAATATTATTAATCGCCATGCTCTTGGTAATACAACTGAACATTCGTTTAGAGGCGATTTACAACAACTTTTAGAAACTTTATTTCCTGAAATTAGAGCCACCAATGAACCCAAAAGACAAGCCTGCGGTGCTCCAGATTATATTTTAACTAAAAAAGATTTACCGATTGGCTTTATTGAAGCGAAAGATATTGGCGACAAAGACCTTGACGGATTAAAGAAAACTGGCAATAAAGAGCAATTTGACCGTTATAAAACCTCTTTGCATAATATTATTTTTACCGATTATTTAAGTTTTCACCTTTATAGAAGCGGACAGTTTATTAGCAAAGTTACAATTGCTGAACTTAAAGATCATAAAATTAAGCCTCTCAGGGAAAATTTTGCGAGTTTTGAGAATTTAATAAAAGATTTTTGTACAAATATTGGGCAAACCATCAAAAACCCTCAAGATTTAGCCAAGATGATGGCTGGCAAGGCTCGCATTTTGGCGGAAGTAATTGAAAAAGCCTTAACAAGTGATGAAACAAATCAAGAAAACAGCACTCTCAAAGACCAACTGAATGCTTTTCAACAAGTTTTGATTCATGATATTAAGCCTAAAGGATTTGCTGATGTTTATGCTCAAACTATTGCATATGGAATGTTTGCCGCTCGTTTGCATGATTCCACTTTAGACACTTTTAGCCGTCAAGAAGCCGCTGAACTCATTCCTAAATCTAATCCGTTTTTGCGTAAACTTTTTAGTTATATAGCTGGAATTGACTTGGACGACCGCATTAAATGGGTTGTGGACGATTTGGTGAATATATTTTTAGCTTGCGATGTCAAACAAATGCTTGGCAATTACGGCAAAGCCACCCAAACCGAAGATCCGATTATTCATTTTTATGAAGATTTTTTGAGCGAATATGACCCAGCCCTACGCAAAGCTAGAGGGGTTTGGTATACGCCCGCTCCAGTTGTTAATTTTATTGTGAGAGCTGTTGATGATATTTTAAAAACAGAATTTGATTTGCCTCAAGGATTGGCTGATAATAGCAAAACTCAAGAAGTTCATAAAGTGCAAATACTTGACCCAGCGACTGGAACTGGAACTTTTTTAGCTGAAATTGTAAAACAGATTCACAAAAAATTTAAAGGACAGCAAGGCATTTGGAGTAATTATGTTGAAAGTCATCTTTTGCCCCGTCTGAATGGTTTTGAATTATTGATGGCAAGTTATGCAATGGCACATTTAAAGCTCGATTTATTGCTGACTGAGACTGGCTATAAACCAACTTCAAATAAAAGATTTAGAGTTTATTTAACAAATAGCCTCGAAGAATATCACCCAGACAGTGAAACCCTTTTTGCTAATTGGTTAAGTGCCGAAGCCAACGAAGCAAACCGCATTAAAAGAGATACTCCAGTTATGTGCATTATTGGAAACCCGCCTTATAGTGGTGAAAGTGCCAATAAAGGCAATTGGATTATGGATTTGATGGAAGATTATAAAAAAGAACCAAATACAAAAGATAAATTAAAAGAGAAAAACCCAAAATGGCTAAATGATGATTATGTGAAGTTTTTACGATATGGGCAGTATTTTATCGAAAAAAATGGCAGTGGTATTTTGGCTTTTATCAATCCGCACGGCTTTTTGGATAACCCAACATTTAGGGGAATGCGCTGGAATTTGCTGAAAACTTATGACAAAATTTATACTATTGATTTGCATGGAAATAGCAAGAAGAAAGAAACCGCACTAGATGGTTCAGCTGACCAAAATGTTTTTGATATTATGCAAGGTGTGAGTATAAATATTTTTATAAAAACTGGTAAGAAAAAACCAGATGAATTGGGTAAAGTTTTTCATTTTGATTTATTTGGTAAAAGAGCTGAGAAGTATAAATTTTTGCTTGAAAACTCGCTTAAAACGGTTGAGTACAAAGAATTACCAAATATTGCACCAAATTACTTTTTTGTACCTAAAGATTTTGATGAGCAAAAAGAGTATGAGACGGGTTTTAAAATTAATGAGTTGTTTACGGTTAATTCGGTGGGAATTGTTACAGCAAATGATGGATTATACATAGACACAGATAAACAAAACCTGAAAAATAAAATACTAAAAAAACACGAAAAAATCGATCAATCTTTAATTAGACCAATTTCATATCGTCCTTTTGATAAACGCTTTTTATACAATGATGTGAATTTAATAGAGAGAAGCCGAATAAAAGTTATGAAACACTTTTTAGAAGGTGAGAATGTAGGTTTGACTTTGTGCAAGCAGTTTAAAACGGGTGAAAACTATGTTCATGCTTTTCTTTCTAATAAAATAATTGAAAGTTCATTTGTATCAAATAGAACCAGTGAAATAACTTCTACTTTTCCGCTCTATTTATACAGTGAATCTAACGGACAACAAACCATTGGAAACAAAACCGAAAGAACACCAAATTTAAACCCTGAAATAATAAAACAAATAGCAGAAAAACTTGGTTTGTCTTTTGTGAACGAGAAGCAAAATATAGAAAATACCTTTGCTCCAATTGATATTTTGGATTATATTTATGCCGTTTTGCATTCACCAAATTACCGTGAAAAGTATAAAGAGTTTTTAAAAATAGACTTCCCGAGAGTGCCTTACCCAGCGACTAAAGAAACTTTTTGGCAATTAGTTGAACTTGGCGGTAAATTAAGAGAGCTACATTTATTAGAGAGTACTATTTTAGAAAATTATATTACAGAATACCCAATTGACGGTAATAATAAAGTTGAAAAAATAAAGTTTGAATTATTAAGTCCCACTGAGGATTTTGGTAAAGTTTATATTAATGAAACGCAGTATTTTGAGAATATACCAGAAATAGCTTGGAATTTTTATATTGGAGGTTATCAACCCGCTCAAAAATGGCTTAAAGACCGCAAAGACAAAAATTTAGAATTTGATGATATTCTGCATTATCAAAAAATAATAATGGCTCTCACACAAACAGACAAATTAATGAAAGAAATAGATTTAATTTCAATATTTATTATGGATTTACGCTGAACAAAAGCAAAAAGACAAGGTGGTATATTTATTAATAGCAGTTTATTGTTAACTATTTGCACAAATTCAGCCAGTTTTTCTTCCAAATCAGAGTCTAATTTAATAGTCAAAATTGTTTTGTTTTCAAGTGCATTTGTAGCAGAAATTTGACGGTATAAAAGTATTCTTAGTTTTTCAGATAATAAGTCTGGATCGTTGGTTTCAGTGGCTAAATCTTCTAGGTTTTCCAGAATATAATGTATGTCTTTGATACTAACTTTTTCACGGATTAAATTAATTAAAACTTTTCTCAAGGTACTAATACTTAAAACATTCAAAACATTATCCACTAAAACGGAGTCAGTTTCCCTTACCTGGTCTAAAACTCGACGCAAATCAGCTTTGGTAAATAATTCTTCAATGTTTGCAATTACTGTTTCCATCAAATGATAAGTAATTGCTTGAATATCTGTTAAATAAGGATAACTCCAACTTTTATCTTCAACTAGCTTTTCCATATAATCTGGATGTAGCCAATAAGCTTCTTCTTTTAAAGTTGGCTCAATTCCATTTACTGCATTAGGCGGTGGCCCATCAAAAGTGCGATCCCAATGAGACTTTAAAATCATATAACGGGTTGGGTAAACCTCAGATGAACTAACTGTATTTCCACGCACGACAATATTATACTGATAAGGCTCATTATCTTTGTTGTCAGCAATGCGTACTGGCGGCAATATATAGCCGTAAACTAAAGTCATGTGTTGTCTTAATAAGCTAATATCTGAAATTAATTGTCCACCTTGTGCTGGATCAGCTAATTCTATTACATTAGCTCCCAAGTGAATGCTTAAAGCGTCAACTCCTAATAATTCATACATTTGATCTGGGGTGTGTATTACATTCTCCTGAATAGCTTTCTTAGATAAAGTAATCGTAAATTTTTTTTCTTTTATTTCATAAGGTTTATAGATTTCTTTTGAATTATAGTATTTTACTTTGTCTCTTTTTGATAGCTTTGTGCTGATTATTTCAGAAAAATCTTTAGAGGGTATCTGAAAAGTTTTAAAGTTGAGAAAGTCTGCGTAAATTAATGTGTATCATGACAAGATAAACCATTGATTCGGAGTTCTGATAATGATATTCATAGTCCTTGCTTAAAGCCCTGT
>CANLFK010000118.1 GCA_947489925.1 Candidatus Caenarcanales bacterium | reverse complement strand
TATCATAAAGTTTAAATGAAAAATTATGTCATGTTTTTATTTGCCTCTATCTGTGATTTAAACATTTACTATTCTATTTTAATTTCTTTCGGTCCAGTTGTTGGTGTTGTATCAGCTGGCTTATTATTTTTATTTACTTCTTCTTAGCCACGGTTGATTAATTTATTAGCCCAACCTTGAACTTTATTTGTTGCCACTTGCCAGCCAGTTTCAACTGCTTTAAAATCAGTAGAGATTTCGAGCTTGTCATTTTCTCCTTTAAAAACAGCAGCAAGTTTTATCTGAGGAAGCTTATCATCAATACTATTTTGGGCAGTTGGATTGTCTCTCTTATATTCATCATAAAAACCTTGTACTTTTGTTTTTAAAGCATCTGGTAATTTTGCAATATTTTCTTCTACTTCTTTATGATCCACAAGCGGACTATGCGTATTCTTAATATGGCTTTCTTCACCCAAAATAATATGATGCATGCTTCCAATGCCTATTCCTGGTCTAATCAACAGTTGCTCTCTTAAAGAATCTAATATTGCTTTATCACCTGGAGAAGTTTTTTCATGTTCATCTAAAGCATTTGCAATTTCAGAAATAGGCTTAAATACCTTCTTGTAATAATCACTTTCAGAGTTTTTAATACTCTCTAAATAAGGCTTGATGTTTGTTTCATGAAAATTATTACCTAAATGGCGTAAACCAACTACTGCTCCACCCAAAGAAACTAATCCAGCGGCTACCCAAGGCAAGGCTTTTTGCCACCAAGGTTTTTCTTTTATTACAATAATTTGCTGATTATTAGTTGTTGTTTGTGTTTGCTGATTATTTGAGCCATCTGGTGCTGCTGGCAAACCATTTGGATCATCTGTCGAAACTGGTTGTGGGGCTGGAGTTTGTGATTGTTTTGCTCTTTGTCCAGCGTGTGCAGATTTTCTTGTGTCTTGTGCTGATAATGCTGAAATCATAATAATTTAAAAATCAGTTATTAATCTTAATATAATTTATCGTATCACACAATCAATTTAATATTTGCAAAAGAAAGTAAAAAATTGGGCATAATTATTAATATTTCAGCTCGCACAGATTAAAAAGATAAATGAATAAGACTTTTGATATTTTATTAGAAAGCAAAATTAATAAATATTCTGAATTGGTGAGAGATAAAATTTATAATTACTTTGCCAAAAATAAAGCTTCTCAGGCTTATTTAGAGCTTTGCACCGAAAAAAATTGGGCTTTAAATTTAGACCATTTAACGGTTAGAACTAATAATATTGATTCAGCCGCCAAACAATATGAAAACTTGGGTTGGAAATACGATGAAAAGCTTGAATATAAAAGTGAAGGCTGGTGGGCAAAAATTTATAGACATTCTGAATTTGCTCCTTTTTTCATCGATCAATCTTATGAAGAATGGCCTGAAGATAAAAAAATTATTACCAATTGGGTTTCAAAATTTAGCGATAAAGACTTTCATCATATAGCGGTTTTATTGCCCGCCAATATTAAAATGGAAATGGCAATTGATTTATTGAAAGCCAAAAATATAAAATTTCTCGGGCAAATTACTGGACAAGCTGACACTCGTTTAAGGCAAGTTTTTTCGCAAGCTGAATTAATTGACGGAATCCCTTTTACCGTACTTGAATTGGTTGAACGAAATATTGATCCAATAACTGGCAAAATATATAAAGGTTTTATTGGCGAGCAAGCTGACAGCCTAATGAAAGATAGTACTTTAAGTTAAATTGAATTTTCACTTGAAAAGAGAACTGTTTTAGAGTAAACTATTTTTAATTGATAATTTATTTACAAAATGAAAGATATTAAACAAATAAATTGGCTTTTAAAAGAATTGCCTAATTTGGTTAAAGTGGGAATTTTAAACGAAGATAAAGTTAAAGAAATTGAGAATCATTATAAATTACAGCTTGAAAGTCATAAACCTTTAAATTTAGCTTTTATTATTTTTGCAATAATTGGAGTTATTTTTATTGGTGGTGGAATTCTCTCGATTATCGCTTTTAATTGGTCGGCAATAAATAAAGAATTTAAAACTGTTTTGGCTTTATTACCAACTTTAATTGCTCAGTTGATAGGGTGGTTTGTATTTAAAAAGAAGATGGAAAGTATTGCTTGGCGAGAATCAATGTCAGTATTTTTATTTATATGTTTAGCGGCTTCAATAACTTTAATTGGGCAAATTTATCATTTAGCTTCGGATTATTCTAGTTTTATTTTATCTTTAGGCTTAATGAGTTTACCGATAATTTATATATTTCGTTCAAGTGCTTTGGTTGCTTTATCGAGCGGATTTATAATACCTTGTTTTAGTAATATTGAAAACAGCATTATATTTGTAATTGGTATTTGTCCATTTTTATATAAGGTTTTTCAAAACAAATATTCTCCAAGTTCTTATTTTTTGAGTATTGCAATGTCAGTGCTTTGGTTATTCAATGAGATGTTTTGGACTTTTAGCTCTTGTGTAGACCATAATTATTGCGAGATCAATAAGTTTGGCAAAATTATTAATGGTATATGTTTTGTATTTTTATTTTTTGTTGGTACTTTATATTTTAATGATAATAAAAAACATCCGCTTCGTATAATTGGTGCTTTAGGTTTGTTTTTCACGAGTTATTTATCGGTTTTTAAGTCTACACAAATTAGTAATATTAGTAATTATCCAGCTATTAGTTTTAATATAGTTTTTTTAATTTTAATGGTGATTGGTACAATATATTTAATTAAAACTGTTTCATCTGATTTATTTATTAGTGAATGGTGTTTATTGGTTTATCCAATTGTAGCTCTCATTGAAATTTTGATAATTAAAAGTAGTTCTACCCAAAGTTTTTTAATTAGTACTTTATATAATTTGTATTTTTTATTGCTTGCAGTTTCAATTATTATCAAAGGGAATAATACTAAAGAGCTGAATATAATTGCTACTGGAAGCTTTTTAATTACTCTTTATATTATTACTAAATTTATTTCAATTCAATCAGATTTAATTACGAAAGGTTTAATTTGTATTTTGATTGGAGCTTGCTTTTTAGGTTTTAACTTTTACATGAAAAAGACTATTGAGAGAGGAGAAAAAATATGAAAAAAATAGCTTTATTGATTGCTTGTTTTTTACAAATAGCTTTTTTAATTTATTTAATTTTTACTAATCAAGCAATATTAAAAACTGGAGAACAGTATAAATTCAAAGTAAGACCAATTGATCCTTATAATATTTTTAAAGGTAGATATTTAACTTTAGCTTTTGAAGAAGAGCAAGCTAATCCAATTTACGACTGCCCAAAAAACAGTAATAATAAATCTTTTGCCATAATTACCAAAGATAAAAATGATTTTGCTCAATTACAGAAAATTACTAATATTAAACCTAAAGAAAATAATTACTTTGAGCTTAAAACTAATTATTGTCAGCATAAAATACTAGGTAATTTCAAATTTCCATTTAATGAGTTTTACCTACAAGAAACAATGGCTAAAAAAACAGAAGAAGACTATAAAGAAAGCCTTAAAATCAAAAATAATAATTCATATGCTTTAGTGAGAATTCAAGGCGGAAAAGCAGTTCTGGAAGATTTGTATATTAACGATAAGTCAGTAAATAATAATTTGCAGGAAAAGCCAAAAATATAAAATTCCTCTGAAAAATTACTGGAGTAAATGGAAATCATTGATGAAAGAAGGCACTTTAATTTAAATTGGATTTTTACACTTATTTTGATTAAATTTTATAAAATTAAAATATGAATTCTACCTTGCCTTATTATTCTTTTAATTATTATTTAAAAAAACGCTTTAATCAGTTAGTTTGGAGAGTAACTTTAGAAGGTAATTTCACTTGTCCTAATCGAGATGGAAGCCGAGCTTTTGGAGGTTGCACTTTTTGCACTGCTGATGGCTCGTCTTCACAATTACAAACTCCCACTGACTCATTGGCGGAACAATTAATTAAAGGTATTGAAAAGCAAGCAAAAAGACATAAGGCCAAAAAGTTTATTGCTTATTTGCAGTCTTTTACTAATACTTATGCTCCAATTCATTATTTGCAAAGTATTTATGATCAAGCTATTAATCACCCAGATATAGTTATGCTTTCAATTGGTACTCGCCCAGATTGCTTGTCTGATGAGGTAATTAAACTTATTGATTCTTATAATGATAAAGTTGAAGTTTGGCTAGATTTAGGTTTGCAGTCAGCTAACAATGAAACACTTAACTTAATTAATCGTGGACATAGCGTTGAAGAGTTTATTGAAGCAGTCAAGAGAGTGAAAATAATTTCTCCCCGAACCAAAATTTGTTGTCATGCCATGGTCGGTTTGCCCAGTGAAGATTTAAGACATGATCCAAAATTGACTAAAAGCTTAGAGACAATTCAAACACTGATTTCTTTGCCAATTGATGGAATTAAAATACATAATTTGTGCATATTAAAAGGTACTAAACTGGCACTTGATTATTCCAAAGGGTTAATTGAACCTTTAGATTTACAAAGTTATTTAGATTTTTTATTAAAAGTAATACCAATAATTCCACCTGAAATTACTATTCATCGCTTAATGGCAGAAGCCGCTTCCAAAGATGAATTAATTGCTCCGAGCTGGACTTTAGACAAAGACTTTTTCATGAATGAATTGCGAAAACAATTAAATGAGAGAGGTTTATTTCAAGGCTGTCAAATTAAACAACTCGAATTAAAAAATTAAAGTTCTTAAAAAATTTTTTATGCCTAAGGTCTTTATTTTAGCTAAAATTAATTGTGCTAATTTTTTGCATAAACTTTAAGGAGAATAAATGGATTTAGATTTTGATATGATGACAACTTTAGTCAATCAAGAAGCCCCCGAATTTGAAGAAGTGTCGGCTTTAGTGAAAAATGATACTCAGGCAAAAATTTCTTTGCAAGATTATTTAAAAAAAGGTAAATGGGTAATATTATTTAGCTATCCGCTTGATTTTACTTTTGTTTGCCCAACCGAAATTAAAGAATTTATTGCTAAGGCTGATGAATTTGAAAAAGCTGGTATTCAACCAATTTTAATTAGTACTGATAGTGCTTTCTGTCATTTGGCTTGGCAAAAAGAAATCGGCGAATGTCCTTATCCTTGGATTGCTGATACTAACCACGAAGTTAGCTCTGCATATGGAATTTTGAAAGATGAGCAAGGTATTACTTTCCGTGCCACCATTCTTATTGATCCAAAAGGCATTGTTCAATCAGTACAAGTTAATAATTTACCAGTTGGTCGTAATGTAGACGAAATTTTGCGTACTGCTTTAGCTTTCCAAGAAGCTGCTAAAGGCAAATTAGTACCATGTAATTGGAAACCAGGTGATAAAACCTTAAACTAGTATATTGACCCTAACCCCTTCCCCTAAGACAAAACAGGGAAACAAAGCAAAAATTCCCCCTGTCAAGGGGGCTAGGGGTACTTGAAACCAATCTGAGAAAATAAATTGTCAAATTATATAATTAAACTTTTAAACCAAGACATAAATATATCTAGCGAATTACTGCATAAATACGATAAAGTTGGCCCTCGTTATACTAGCTATCCGACTGCTCCTGAATGGAAAAATGACTTTAAACAATTAGATTGGCTAACCGCTATTGAAGAATCAAATAAATTACAGAAAGATATTTCACTTTATTTTCACATTCCTTTTTGTAAGTCTGCTTGCTATTACTGTGCTTGTAATTTTGTTGTTAGTCCACAAAATAAATTGGCTTGGCCTTATCTGAAAGCTTTGAGCCGTGAAATAAAACTAATTAGCAAATTAACCGATTCAAGGCGAAAAGTTAAACAATTACATTTTGGTGGCGGAACTCCAACTTACTTATCAATTGAGCAAATTAATTATATTGTCAATGAAATAAAAGATAATTTTAATTTAAATTTTTCACCCGATAATGAATTTTCTATTGAAATTGACCCAAGAGTAACTTCTTTTGAGCATTTGAAATTATTAAAAGATTTGGGTTTTAACCGTGTTAGTATGGGAATTCAAGATTTTGACCCAAGCGTCCAGAAAGCGGTTAATCGAATTCAAAGTTATGAAATGGTGTCTGGCATGGTTAAGTATTGCCGTGAGCTTGGCTTTGAGAGTATTAATTTTGATTTGATTTATGGTTTACCTTGTCAGTCTTTAAGCTCATTTACACAGACTTTAGAAAAAGTTACCGTTTTAAATCCAGACCGTATTGCTTTATTTAATTATGCACATTTACCCTCATTAAGACCTTTTCAAAAAGCTTATATTAATGAAGCAGAGCTACCAAAAAGAGATGAAAAGTTTTTGATTTTTTGCCAAGCTATGAAAGTTTTTGCCGAACATGATTATGAATATATTGGTATGGATCATTTTGCCAAACGAAAAGATGAATTATGCTTAGCCAGAGCCGCTGGAACTTTGCACCGAAACTTTCAGGGTTATACAACTAAAGCTGGTTGTGATTTATTTGGTTTGGGTATGACTTCGATTAGCTCAATTCATAATACTTATAGCCAAAACGAAAAAAGACTTACTCAATATATGAACTTTTTTGATGAAAATTATATTGAAGAGAGCTTAAATCCAATTGAAAAAGGCTTTAAATGCTCACCAGATGATTTGTTGAGACGAAAAGTAATTAATAATTTGCTTTGCCATGAAAAACTATTATTTAACGAAATAGAAAAAGAATTTAAAATTAACTTTAATCAATATTTTAAAACCGAATTGCTTGAACTAGACGAATTAGCCAAAGATAATTTAATTATAAAAGAAAGAAACTCAATTACAGTTACCTCACTAGGTCGGATTTTCTTAAGGAATATTGCTATGCCTTTTGATATATATTTACAACAAAACAAAAATCATTTATTTTCACGAACTGTTTAAATTAAATTTTTTGATTCAATATTTTAAACAAATGACTTTGTAATACTTGTTATAATTTTATAATTAATTATTTTATACACTACGCTAATGTCTTTAAATATTTCACCTGGCAAATTCCTCCAGCATGTTCCTTTCAGAAGCTGTCTTAAAATAAAAGATTAGGATAAACGATTAAGCATAATTTTAGTCA
>CANLFK010000117.1 GCA_947489925.1 Candidatus Caenarcanales bacterium | reverse complement strand
CTTACTTTTAGATTTTTTATAGTTGATAGCTTAAATATCTTGTCCCAGAAGAGACTTGGGATTAATACTAACCAAGCAGTTATACTTATTAATGGAAATAATCCTAAATACAAACATAATATAAAACTAGTATGTAAACCTATAAAAATACTAATAACAATTAATCGCAAAACCTTTGTAAATCGTGGAATAAAAAGCAAAAATGGAATATAAAATTCTATATAAAGTGTTGAACAAGTTAAAGATTTTAATAAAGTGGGATAATTCAATAAAAATTTAGCTAAAGGTTTGCTGAGATAATCTAAATTAAAAGCATAATAAATAGCACTGAATTCCTTTGTCCAAAGAGCAGATGATTTCCATAAAACTGTAAACCAATAAATAAAACATATTTGTAAAATCAAAGCCATTGTACCTACCGAAAAAAATTCAGTTTCAAATGATTTTCCTTTTTTAATTTCATCAACCGAAAACTTCGCCCCCAATGGCAAAAAGATTGACCAAAATAAAAGTAGTCTTAAAACTAAATCTCCATGATCATTTACCATTAAATTTCTATTTTGCAAAGAAACTAAAAAAACCCATGAAATAATAGTTACCATTCTTGTCTGATAGCCCATTATTAAAGCTAAAGCAAATAAAATTGCCACTCCAAATAAAATTATTTGTATTAAAGTTTCACCACTTAATAAATGAAAACTCCACTGACAAGGATGCAAATAATTATCAATTAAAAAGCTGCGGGGCAAAACACCCAAATCAGTATAATAATCTTCGAGATGTTCGGCTCTGACAATTAAATCAGCAATTAAAATTAAACCCAAACAAATTCTAAACAAAGCTAAAGAACGCAAATCTAGCGAAAAAACTTCAAAAACATATTGATTGAAAAAAGAGTATATGCGAGACTTCATATTTCTTTCTTGCCCAATTTTTAGTTAATTTTAAAAATTTCTAGGCTAAAAAATTGATTTGATTGGCTATTAGCTCTGGGTTTATATTTATATTTGGCTGATTAATTTTAGCGGCTTGATTTTTTTCATTTACATTAGAGTCTGAATCATTGCTTTGTTTATTAAATGAAGACATATAAAAACTATTTTTTTGCATTCCGTCTAAGCTTGACTTAACCTGATTCATTGCTGGTCTTTCTGTGGGTAAATTTACTGAATTTGTATTTCCGAAAGACATAAAAAAATAAAGTTATTAATCTAATTTATTAGACCCAAATTTTAAATAGCTAAACTAATTTTCAGGGAAACACAGTAATCTGACGGTGAAGAGAGCTATTATTTTTGCAATATAAAAATAAAGTAAAAATATAATGATTCAAAGTATGAATTTAAAATTAGAAAATTATTTAAAAGTATTTTTAGAAGAAGAAAATTTGACCGAGGAAAGTATTTTAATAGCTTGTTCTGGCGGGGCTGATTCAATGGCACTTTTGCACTTAATGCTAAATTTAAAAATAATACCAAAAGAAAAAATTATTTGTTTGCACTTTAATCACAATTGGTCAAAAGACTCTGATAAAGCGGAAAATCTTGTAAGAGAATTCTGTCAAAATAATCAAATACAATTTCAATTTAAAAAAGCTGACCAAATAGGGCAAACCAGCGAAGCTTTAGCCAGAAGCAGGCGATATAAATTCTTTTTTGAATCAGCTTCTTCTGGTGATTTACCTAAATTTCCCAAGATTTTTACCGCTCACCATCAAGATGATCAAGTCGAAACTTTTATTATGCGGCTTTTGCGTGGTAGTGGTGGACTTGGCATTCAAGGTATTAATAAGAGAAAATACTTTCAAGAAATTGAATTAATAAGACCATTTTTAAATATTAGTAAAGAAGAATTAGTAAATTATTGTAAAGCTCATCAAATCAATTATTATGAAGACTTAAGTAATTTGGATAAAAAAATAAAAAGAAATTTAATTAGACTTGAACTGATTCCTTTAATCGAAAAAGTGCAATCAAATTATAAAAATCAGATTTGTAATTTTGTGAGTATTATGAAGGCTCAGCAAGACTTTGTACAAGATAGCTTGAATTTATTAATTAAAAATAGTACTGCTACCGATTTGCAAAATTGCTACTATTTTAATAGCCAAAATATTTGTCTGCAAAGAGAATTATTAAAATATTTATTATTCAACTTGAAAATTCCGACATCTTTTGAATTGATTGAGAGCTTAAGAAATATTATAAATATAAAACAAAAAACTAAAATTAATTTAAATAAAGTCTTTTCTTTTCAGTCTGATGGCGAGAATTTTAACTTTATTGAGGTTCAAGAAAATGAAGAAAAAATTAATTCAAATGAAGAAAAAATTATTTGTAAATTACCAATCAGCCCAGAAAAAATTAAAATTTATGAATTAACAAATTTGAAAATTAAAGTACAAAAAATTGAAAAACCTTTAAATGACTTGCAAAATATTTTCAGCTTTTTCAATAAAAATCAGGTTTATATAAATTTAACTGACTTTGAAAATACAAGTTTGATTTGGCGAAAACGATTATCTGGTGATGTCTTTTGCCCTTTGGGCTGTAAATATTGGGTTAAATTAAAAAAATACTTTATTGATAAAAAATTTACTGATAAAAATACTTGGCTTTTAGCAATTAATGAAACTAATGAAATTTTATGGATTCCCACTTTAGAGATAAGCGAAAGAGTTAAAGTCAAAAATTCCTCAACCCATTGTTTTCAAATTTTATAGAAAAAAACAATATGAGTTAATACTGTATGTTTTTAAATAAACTTGTATTTTTTTAACATTTTCTTTATAATTTGATTTTATCTTGTCTAAATAAAATAAGTATTTATGATAATCAGACAAAGAAACTACAAGACTAGAGTAGCTTCAAGCGTAAAACATTCAGCCTCTTCCAGTCTCGTTAAACAATATATTGGAAAAGATTATGCAACTCAGCTTTCGGAAGAAGAATATTATAGGTCTCTTGAAAAGTTCATTGACAATCCAGAAAACGCACACCTTCTGGAAAAACCAAAAGCGGAACTTAAAAACGCCATGATAAAATACTTATTAGAGAAATCCTCAATGCACCCAAAGCAGATTGAACCAATAATACCTATTATAATCGATCATTACTTAGAATACAGAAAATAAGCTGACTGAGAGAGGATAATTTTAAATTAGTCAAAATGAAGTAAAATTACAGTTAATTCTGTGATATTTAATTACTTACTTTTTTATTAATTGAAATTTGAAACTATGAAAAAATCTGTTTATTTATTTATTTGTTTATTTGTTTTTATTTGTAGTTTTTGCTTTAGTGCTTGTAATAAAAAAAGCCAGTCTCAAAAGCCAATAACCCCTAAAATAAAGACAATCATTATTAGTCCAGCTGATTTGGAGAAAATACAATTCACAAATTTCAGTGAATCTTTTCCAGCTTTGGGTGAGCTTAAACCAATTAAAGAATCGGTAGTAAATAGTGAAGTAAATGGTTTAGTTTTGCAAGTTAATGTTGAAGAAGGCGACCGAGTAAGGGCTGGACAATTATTAGCCGTTTTGGATAGTAAAGATTTAACTAATCAATTAAGGCAAAGCCAAGAAAATTTAAGCAAAAAATTAGCCGAAAAAAACTTATCAGAAATAACTTTTGGCAGAAAACAAATTTCATTAAAAGAAGACTTAATTTCAAAAGCTGAATTTGACACCGCTGAGACAGACTTAAAAATTAAACAAAGAGAAGTTGAAAGTGCTAAATTACAAATAAAATTAAGTCGCTCTGAGCTGAGTAAAGCCAATATTAAATCACCCATAAACGGCTTAGTAAGCAAAAAGTATATTAAAAACGGTGAATTCGCTCAACCGGGCAAGCAATTATTTGAAATTATCAGTATTAATCCTCTAAAAGTTGAGATTTCTGTTCCAAGCCAATATTTAAGCCAAATCAAAATAGGTCAGCCTTTAGATGTAAAAGTCGATTCATTGCCAGACAAAGTTTTTAAAGCCAAAATAATAAAAATTAATCCGCAAGCTGATCAAGAAACCCGTTCAATCGTTTTAATTGCTCATATTAATAATTCAGATGAGGCTTTAAAGGCTGGTTTATCGGTTAATTGTTTAATTAAAGTAGCCAATCCAAAACCGAGCATTATAATTCCCAAAGAAGCTATTGCAGAAAGTATTTCAGGCGAAAAATTTGTTTTTGTTTTATCTGAAAATCGCAAAACCTTAAAACAAAGATTCATCAAAGCTAACTCAGTAGAAGGGGAAAGTACTTTTTATTTGGTAACTGAAGGTCTGACTACTGGTGATATTATTGTGAAAGTACCACTCGAAAAAACCGATGAAGAGCTTAAAGTTGAAATCATGGAATAATTATAATAATTTTTTCCTAGAGTTTTGCCTTTTTTGGTGCTATTCTTTTGCCTATTCTGCTTAGACAAAGTTTAAATATGAAAAATTATTATTTTACGGTTATTGAAGGCGGTTATGATTCTAATTTTACTTATTTGATAGGTGATCCAGAAAGTAAAGAGCTAGCTTTCATTGATTGTGCAGAAAGATTTGAAATACTAGAAAAACATTTAAAAATCGCTTTTGATCAAGGTTATACAAAACTGAGTAAAGTATTTGTAACTCATGGACACCACGATCATGTAATGAGTTTAAAAGAAATAAAAGAAAAATATAATCCGACCATTTATTGCCATATGGCTGAATATGAAAGATTAATCAAACAAAATAAAGTTGAAATCGATGAATTTATTGAAGATAGACAAATATTATCTTTGGGAAAACAAGAATTAAAAACTTTTCATACGCCCGGTCATCAGGCAAGTTCAATCTGTTTTGTTTGGCAAAATAAATTATTTACGGGTGATACTTTATTTGTCGGAGCTTGTGGTCGGCATGATTTGCCAGGTGGAAATGCAAATGAATTATTAGAATCTCTCAAGTTTTTGGCTACTACCGATGAGCTTTCTTGTGATTTAGAAGTTAGATCTGGTCATAATTATGGTTTTAAACCTTATACAAATTTGGCATATGAAAGGAAAAATAATCCTCATTTAATCGGCTTTAAACATAAATAACAGTTACAGCCTTAACTTGCCCTTTTTACATAAACTTTTAATTATTATTACAACTTTTTAGTAATTCTATCCAAGCTGATTGAGAGAGTCTTTTTACTAAAGAATTTTGCTTTAAAACCCCCAACCCCCTGAAATGGGGCTTTTAGGCAGGAAAGTTGAATATTAAAACTTCATTTGAATAAACAAAAGATAATTATTGAGAGCCCCTTTTCAGGGGTCGCCGTAAGGCTGGGGTTATTTTCTTAATTCTTTAGCATTTGTATTTTTGTACCGTAGTCAGTTATTATTACAACTTTTTAGTAATTCTATCCAAGCTGATTGAGGATTTGGAGCTTGATAAATTGGTCTGCCAATTACTATTAAATCTGAATTTGCTTCACTAAAAGCGATACTTGGCGTAATTATACGAGCTTGATCATCAGAGGATACAGAATTTAGCTTATCTGGCAAGCGAATACCGGGCGTAATTGTTTTAAGCTGTGAGAATTTTTGCTTTAATAATTTGCTTTCGTGTGCGGAACAAACAATATATTTAAGTCCAGCTTCTAAAGAGATTTTGGCTAGTTTTTGGCTTAAATTAAATAATTCAAAATTGGCTGGCAAATCAAAGTCTTTTTTTAAATTTTCTTCCGAATGAGAAGTTAAAACCGTAATTGCAACTAAGTTAATATCAGAATTTTTGGTTTTTTCTAAGGCTTTTTCAAGCATTAATTGACCACCCAAAGCATGCACTGTTAAGTATTTTACTTTAAACTTTGTTAAGGCTAAAACCGCTTGTGCTACTGTATTTGGAATATCATGTAATTTTAAATCTAAAAAAATATCAGCATTCGGTAAATATTTAGCAACAAGATTTAAACAATTTTCTAAGCCCAAGGCGTAAATTATTTCTAAGCCTATTTTTACAATTTTGGGCTGTGGCTGCAGAGAAGTTAAAATATTTATTAAGTCTTTTTCAGAAGGTAAATCAAGTGCCAAAGCTATTTTAGAAAGAAAATCCATGAAAATTAGAAAATTTATTTAATTCAAAAGTTTATTTTACAGCTTTCTTAATACTTTTTATACTAATATGATTATTTGTAAATGAAACAATATTGATTAAATATAAAAAATATATGCGTATTTCAGGAATTAATAGAGTTGTGTATCACTCTTCTACTCGAGGAAGGGAAGGGATGCCCTACCATGATTTTATAACAGCCATGGTTGAAATAATAAAATCATTTAATCAGGAGAATGGAAAATTACCTACTTCAGGACAAATGTGGTATTTAGCAATGTATAAATTAGATTCTCCAATTGTTGAACATCAAAATGGAGGATCTTTTCAAATGAATTCAGAGAGTGTGAAAAATCGTCTTTGCAAAGCTGCTCTGGAGAAATATAACTCTGAAAACAGCTGATTAACTTGAACAGTTTTCTTAATAACTTTTTATATTAATGTGATTATTTGTTTTTATCAAAACCGAAATCAAATGAATAAACTCAAAGTAAGCTCTCAAATTGAAGTTAATGAATCTCAAGCTGAAGTTTTCTCTTTTCATGCTAATTTAAATAATTTAACTAAAGTTATACCTAAATTTTTAATTGTCAAAATTGATAGAATTGATTTGCCTTTAAGAGTAGGAAGTTGCGGTTTATTTTCGGTTTGGCTTTTTGATTTAATTTTTTTGTTTAACTGGAGTTTTAAAATTACTGATTATAATGAATTAAACTATTTTACAGATACAGCTCAAGGCGGTTTATTTCAGTATTTTTCGCATACTCATCAATTCATTAAAATTACCGAAAATACCACTTTATTAAAAGATGAAATAGAATTTTGTTTCTCTGAAAAATGGACTTTTATTAATAAAATAATCGCTCTCTTTATCAAATTAGCTTTAAAGCTTAAATTAAATACCAGCAAAAAAGTTATTGAAAATAGGCTTTAATTGAGGGGAATTTTACAATTTTTCTATTAGACTTAAAAATAATAATAAATAATAAATAGTAAATTATGATATTATTCTTAAGCAAAATTCAGCG
>CANLFK010000116.1 GCA_947489925.1 Candidatus Caenarcanales bacterium | reverse complement strand
ATAAAATAAATATTTAGTATTTAATAGAAAGAATACTTTTAAACCCCGAAATACTAGTTTAAAACTTTTTTTATAAAACCCTTGACGAAAAAAGATAGATTGTTTATATTTATAAAGCTGAAACAACAGCAAACGATTCCTGAAATTAAAAATAATAAATAAATTAGATAAGACGGCCAAAATGTCAATACTTTGAGCAGAAAAAGAGATTCTAATGTGAATTTCGTGCTTTTATGATTCGATAAGATAGTAAAAGCGAAATATTTAGAGTTTGATCCTGGCTCAGGATGAACGCTGGCGGTACGCTTAACACATGCAAGTTGAACGGGTAGTAATACCAGTAGCAAACGGGTGAGTAATGTATAGGAATCTGCCTTATGGTGGGGGACAACTCAGGGAAACTTGAGCTAATACCGCATAATGCCGAAAGGTGAAAGTCGCAAGACACCATTAGATGAGCCTGTATTCGATTAGCTAGTTGGTGGGGTAAAAGCCTACCAAGGCAACGATCGATAGCTGGTCTGAGAGGACGATCAGCCACAGTGGAACTGAGACACGGTCCACACTCCTACGGGAGGCAGCAGTGGGGAATTTTCCGCAATGGGCGAAAGCCTGACGGAGCGATACCGCGTGTCGGAAGAAGGCCTTAGGGTTGTAAACGACTGTCGGCGGGGAAGAAAAAAATGACGGTACCCGCAAAGGAAGCACCGGCTAACTCTGTGCCAGCAGCCGCGGTAAGACAGAGGGTGCAAGCGTTGTCCGGATTTATTGGGCGTAAAACGTCTGTAGGCGGTTTATTAAGTCTAAAGTTAAATAGTTGAGCTCAACTCAATCTCTGCTTTAGATACTGATAGACTAGAGTGCGTTAGGGGTTGTTGGAATTCCCGGTGTAGTGGTGAAATACATAGATATCGGGAGGAACTCCAGTGGCGAAAGCGAACAACTGGGGCGTAACTGACGCTGAGAGACGAAAGCGTGGGGAGCAAAAAGGATTAGATACCCTTGTAGTCCACGCTGTAAACGATGAATACTAGATGTTGCAGGAATCGACCCCTGCAGTATCGAAGCTAACGCGTTAAGTATTCTGCCTGGGAAGTACACTCGCAAGGGTGAAACTCAAAGGAATTGACGGGGACCCGCACAAGAGGTGGAACATGTGGTTTAATTCGATGCAACGCGAAAAACCTCACCTAGGCTTGACATGTCAAGAATTTGATTGAAAGGTTGAAGTGCCCGCAAGGGAGCTTGAACACAGATGCTGCATGGTTGTCGTCAGCTCGTGTCGTGAGATGTTGGGTTAAGTCCCGCAACGAGCGCAACCCTTGTTGTTAGTTGCCATCATTTAGTTGGGCACTCTAACGAGACTGCCGGTGATAAACCGGAGGAAGGTGGGGATGACGTCAAATCAGCATGGCTCTTACGCCTAGGGCTACACACGTGTTACAATGGGTAGTACAATGGGTTGCTACACTGCGAAGTGATGCTAATCTCATAAAGCTACTCTCAGTTCGGATTGTAGTCTGCAACTCGACTACATGAAGTTGGAATCTCTAGTAATCGCAGATCAGAACGCTGCGGTGAATGCGTTCCCGGGTCTTGTACACACCGCCCGTCACACCATGGGAGTTTGTTACGCCCGAAGTCGGTAACTCAACCGCAAGGAGAGAGCCGCCTAAGGCAGGGCAAATGACTGGGGTGAAGTCGTAACAAGGTAGCCGTACCGGAAGGTGCGGCTGGATCACCTCCTTTCTATAGGATTATCCTTAGGTCGTAGCCAATAACTTAATTAGAGGTTTACTAATTTTCAGCTCATACCTAATTAATACATGGCTGACATTTTGACTGTCTTATCTGATTTATAATAAATAAAAAACTAAATAAGTAATTATTTTTATTATGTCTTTTAATCAGTTCTCTTGGAATAACTATAAACAAACAGAAGGTTTTAAAAATTTTTGTTTGTTTTTTGCAGAGAATAATTTAGTTAGTATTAATAAATTTGATAAAGAACTTTATGAGTCTTATTTATCTGATATTCAAGTATTAGAACGCTTTAAACATACAACACTTAGGAAAATGGAAAGTTTTTAGCTCTTTAGATTGAAAAAAATTAGATAATGAGATAATCATAAATTGATTTATAACATAAATTGAAAAATGAATTCTGATTTAACTTTTTTTACAAATGAAGCAAATAGAACCCTCTTAGATAGGTTCAAAGAGAAATTTAAGCATATAAAGGAGTTAGATGTTCTAATTGGATATTTTAGAATTAGTGGCTTTCATTTACTTTCAGACGAACTATTCAATTTAGATAAAATCAGAATACTTGTAGGATTAAATACTGATGATGAAACACAAAGGTTAATACACAAAGCAGAAATACAAAGTAATTCTAGTTTTATTTCCGATAATACTGTAAAAGAAACCACAAAAATTAAACTAACAGAAGAATATGAATACAGTTCACTAGATAATTTAAGCAATGAAGATAAAGTTCTAAAAGGCAGTAAAGAATTTATAGCTCTTTTGCAATCAGGGAAACTAGAAATGAAAGCTCATCCTGAAAAAATACATGCAAAGGTTTATATTGGTAAATACTGTGGTACTACAGACCATGTAGGTTCAGTTATAACTGGTTCTAGTAATTTTTCTTATTCTGGCTTGCAAGGAAACAGAGAATTTAATGTTGAGCTGAAAGATAGTAGGGATGTTCAATTTGCATTAGAAGAGTTTGAAAAATTATGGTCTGAAGCTATTGATATAAAAGATGAAATACAAGATGTACTGACAAATAAAACATGGCTTAATGACTCAACCACTCCTTATCAAATCTACTTAAAAGTTTTATATGAATATTTCAAAGAAGATATTAATCAAGATCAAGAAGCTAAATTAGATTTATTCATGCCAGAAGATTTTATGAAGCTCGAATACCAAGAACAAGCTGTTAAATCTGCTGAGAAAATATTAAATACTTATGATGGAGTTTTTCTTGCTGATGTTGTAGGGTTAGGCAAAACATTTATTTCAGCATTATTAGCTCAAAGATTACAGGGAAATATTCTAATTATTTGTCCACCACACTTGATTAAATACTGGGAAGATACTTTTAGGGATTTTGATGTTAGAAGAACAAAAGTTGAATCGCTCGGGAAATTAGAACATATTATCAATGAAGGAAATTATGAGAAATACAAATATATATTTATTGATGAAGCTCATCGGTTTAGAAATGAATCAACTCAATCTTACGAACTCTTACATAAAATATGTTTTGGCAAAAAAGTAATTCTTGTTTCAGCAACCCCTTTAAATAATAGGATTGAAGATATTGCTTCACAAATAAAACTTTTCCAAGCCCCAAAACAATGCACTATACCTGCAATTAAAGATTTAGATAGATTTTTCAGTGATTTATCTAAAAGACTCAAAACCTTAGAAAAAGGAACTATTGAATATTCAAATGAGTTAAAAGAGGTCTCAAGAGAAATTAGAAGTAAATTATTACGACACATCATGGTTAGACGCACTAGAACTGAGGTAAAAAAACATTTCAGTGATGATATTAAAAAGCAAAAATTATTTTTTCCAGAATTAGAAAGTCCAGAACGAATTGTTTATAAATTTGATGAGAAGCTTAATTTTGTATTTAATCAAACAATTGAATTACTTAAAAGTTTTAAATATTCAAGATACACTCCTAAACTTTATTTAAAACAACAGCTAGCTGCTTTTGAAAGTCAAGCAGAAAGGAATATTGGAGGGTTTATGAAGGGGATTTTAGTTAAGCGTTTGGAAAGTAGTTTTTATGCTTTCAAATTAAGCCTTTCTCGTTTTATTACTTCATATGAACAATTTATAGCAATGTTCAAAAAAGGAACGGTTCTCATTAGCAAGAAAGTAAATGTTTATGACCTACTAGAAATAGATGATCAAGAAAAGATTGAACAGCTAGTTAGTGATGAAAAAGTTCAACAGTATTCTTCTAATGAGTTTACTGATGACTTTATGAGATCTCTAGAAGGAGATTTAGAAACACTGAAACATATAGAAAAACTGTGGATTGATACTAAGCAAGATCCTAAATTAGACAAGTTTATAGAGGAATTAGAAAATCATAAAAAGCTAAAAAACAAACAAATTATTATTTTTACTGAGTCCAAGGAGACTGGCGAATATTTATACAAATCGCTAAATAGGAATTTCCCTTCCGAAGTTCTGTTTTATTCTAGCCAAGGTGCAAAACATGAATTAAATTATGAAGCAAGCTATGTACCCAGAGATATTATTAAACAAAACTTTGATCCAAATAGTAAAAAACAGTTAAACGATCTGAAAATCCTTATCACAACAGATGTTTTAGCAGAGGGTATAAACCTTCATCGCTCAAATATTGTAATTAATTATGATTTGCCATGGAATCCAACAAGAGTTTTACAAAGAGTGGGGCGTGTTAATCGTGTAGGAACTAAACATAAAACTATTAATATTTTTAATTTTTTTCCAACGGATCAATCTGATGAACATTTAGGACTAGAGGATAATATAAAAAGTAAAATACAAGCTTTTCATGACATGCTCGGTGAAGATGCTAAATATCTTTCTGATGACGAGGAGGTGTCTTCCCATAATCTCTTTGGGGATAAACTATATGAAAAACTAAACGATAAAAATACATACGATGACGAAAGAGAAGAAGAACAAACAGAATTAGAATATCTATCAGAAATTAGAAAAATCAGAGATGAAAAGCCAGAACTATTTAGCAAAATAAAGTATTTACCGAAAAAATCCCGCTCTTGTAAAGCTCATGAAATAGAAAAAGATAGTTTAATCTCCTTCTTTCGCAAAGGTAGAATCAAAAAATTCATTCTTAGCGAACCGAATTCTAAATCTTTAGAGCTTGATTTTTACTCAGCAGTGAGATTTTTAAGATGTAATGAGGATACAAAACGCATAAGCATTCCTAAAGAGTATTTTGAACTTCTTAATAAAAATAAAGATTCTTTCTTGGATTTAATCTCGCCAGAAGAGACAGAACTAAAAGGACAAATACATGGCAGTAAATCGCATACTACTCAAATTTTAAGAACACTCAAATCATCAGAATTTAGACAATACCATGGCTTTACCGAAGAGGAGGAAGATTTTATAAAAGATGTTCAAGAAGCACTAGAAGATGGTATTATCCCCTCTAATACAACAAAGAAAATCAATGCAGAAATAAAAAAAATAGAATCGCCTATAGCGGTTTTGTCTATTTTAAGGAAATACATAGATAAAGAACGGTTAAATCAATACAATCTATCTAAGAGTCAAAAAAATATAAAAGATGATTCTCCTATGGAAATTATATTATCTGAATATCTAATGGGAAGTAATCTATGAATCAACAATCTGATTATATAAAAAATACTTTTAATCAAGAATTCAAGAAAGATAACTTTAGAAAGTTTCTAAATAATTCATTTACTAATCTACCTCTCAATAATGATAAAGAAATAGAGCCAGAAGATGAAGAATATGCGGGATATATTAATAAATATCAAAAAATCGCTGAATATACAGACTCTGAAAGAAATAAATTAGCATTTTTAGTAGTTGAGCTTAAAAGCAATAAAACAGTAGAAAGAGCTAGAAGTAAACAAAGAAATTTTGCTGTTAAATATCTTGAACACAATAATTTTAATGCTGGACTTATTTCTTATTATTCGACAGATGAAGCTAACTGGCGTTTTTCTCTAGTAAAAATTGACTACAAAAGAGTTCAAAATGCTAAAGGCGAATGGACTACAAGCAAAGAAATAAGTTCTGCAAAAAGATATTCGTTTTTAATTGAACCTGAACAGGGAAATCACACAACAATAAAACAATTACAAGCTTTTATTGCTACGCAAAATTTAAAACTCTCTCAAATAGAAGATTTATTCAGCGTAGAGAAGGTTACAAAAGAGTTCTACAAACAAATTGCTATTTTATTTACAAAATTAGTTGGTGGTGATCGTAAAACTGGCTCAAGAACAGAGCATTTTGAAAGTTTACTAGAATTACCTAGTACAAATGATGAAACAATCAAAAAAGAATTTGCTGTTAGATTACTTGGTAGAACTTTATTTTGCTGGTTTCTGAAAAAGAAAAAATCAAATGAAAATATTTCACTAATTCCAGATGATTTACTTTCTCTGAAAGCTCTAAAAGAAAACTCAAATTATTATCATAAAATCCTTGAACCTTTATTTTTTCAAGTTTTAAATAGAGAGCCTGCAAAACGCCTTGAACAATATAACAAAGAATCATGGAATCTAATTCCCTTTTTAAATGGAGGTTTATTTGAACCACATACACAAGATTATTATGATTTGGGGAATTTAGGACTTTCAAAAAATCACAATCTCAAAATACCAGATAATTGGTTTGAAGAGCTATTTGAATTATTTGAAAGATATAATTTCACGATTGATGAAAGTAGCAGTTTTGATATGGAAGTATCTATTGACCCAGAAATGCTAGGGAGAATTTTTGAAAACCTATTAGCAGAAATTAATCCTGAAACAGGAGAATCTGCAAGGAAAGCAACTGGTAGTTATTATACTCCTCGTCCAATAGTCGAATACATGGTAGATAGTAGCCTGAAAGAATATCTAAAAACGGCTACAGGAATTGAAGAAGAGAAAATCAATAATTTAATTGAAAAAGATGATTTTACCCCCCAACCCCCTTGTAAGGGGGAGAAAGAAGAAAACCTGACAGAACAAGAACAAGACCGCATCATTTCAGCACTGGAAAAAGTGAAAATACTCGATCCAGCTTGCGGTTCTGGTGCTTTCCCAATGGGGATTTTGCAAAGAATCGTTGATATATTACAAAAAATAGACAAAGACTCTGTCAAATGGCTAGAGAAAATGAAGCATTCAATGCTTAACTCGATCAGCTCAACGCTCCCATATAATTTACGAAAAAACTTTGAAAGCAGTATTTTACACGAGATCGAATATCTGCAAAAAAAAGAATCACCTGACTATATTCGCAAAAAAGGAATTATACAAAATTCAATCTATGGCGTAGATATTCAGTCAGTCGCAACCGAAATTGCAAGATTACGATTTTT
>CANLFK010000115.1 GCA_947489925.1 Candidatus Caenarcanales bacterium | reverse complement strand
AGCCTTTACTTGGAGCCCGGATGTGCTGAATCCTATCCTTATGAGGTTAAGATTAAAGCAAACCAAGCTACTAGCAAGAATGGAGATGCTACAGCCTGAGTTTAAAATGCAGGCGCATCATGAAATCATGCGTTTAGAAGCGGGGTCCAATCTACAAGTTGAAAATCAGGTTGAATTGGAGAAACGGGCAGCGCTGAGCTTATTATATACCAATCAATATAATGCCGAGCTCAATTTGGAACGATTGTACCAAATGTACATGGATTTAAGTCAGCTTTTAAATTATCAAGTAGTTGATAATCAACAATTTTCATCTGGTTTCCATCAAAAATCGCTGGATCAATTCCTAACTTGGTTTAACAAACCAGGATTGGACAGATTGCTAAAGGCTGGCATTGCACATTTATGGTTTCTCTCCATTGCACCCTTTGAAAAGGGGGCCGGTGTAATTGCAAGGATTATTTCAGATATTCAACTGGCCAAAGCAGATGGAACAACGCATAGGTATTATAGTGTTAGCGATCAAATTTCTAAGAAAAAAGGGGAATATCAATTCATTTTGTCCCAAACGCAGCAAGGCTCTTTGGATATCACCATTTGGCTACAATGGTATTTACATTGTTTAGAAGGTGCTTACGAACATTCTGAAACTGCACTTGCTCCCATTGTTAAGCGCGCAAGTTTTTGGAATACACAAAACGAAAACTCGTTTAATAAGCGCCAACAAACCATCATCAATACTATACTAGCCGGATTGGATGAAAAATTAACTACGACCATTTACGCAAGTTTGGTCAACTGCTCAAGAGATACCGCTTTGAGGGATGTAACCGATTTGCTTATGAGGAATATTTTTTCTAAAGAAGGAGGTTTAGGGAAAAACACGAGATATAGGTTAAACTATCACAATAATAGAATAAGCCATTTACTGTGAAATATTTAAGGCTTTTCTCACCATCTGTGATTCCGGCAACTGCAAAAAATCCAGCATTGTATCCATTTCGATTTTATTTAACAACCAACAATAGAGTTCCCTGACACCTTAAAGTAATTATAAAAATTATACAATATTTTTTCTGTTTTTTATAGACAAGAACTAATGAATTAGAAATATGTTGTATATTTAAAAACAGTATTATATATGGTTTGATAATTGTTTCAAATAGCGCCACTTGTAGCTTAGATTCAGTTTATTAACACACGTTAAATTTTTCTTGGATGGCAAATAAAAAATTTATAATTGGACGAGATCCCAAATGTGATTATGTAATTTTTGATTCCAAAAATAGGGTATCTAGAATACACGCAGAGTTATCTATTGCGGATGAAAAAATTTATATAAAAGATTTGAATAGTTTAAATGGTGTTTTTGTAAATGGAATAAAGGTTCAATCAAATATTTCAATTTTATTAACCAAAAAAGATAAACTGACTCTTTCTTATGATTATCCTGTTGACCTAGCACATTTTCATAGCGATTCGGATGATCATACAAAGGTTTTACAACACGGCATAGAAATTGATGGTAAGCATAAACACGAATTTGGTGTTTATAAGGATGGACAAAAAACAGTTGTGTTTGATAGAGACAAAACACAAATTGGAGAAATGTTACAAATGGATAATTCACCTTTTGTAACAATTGGAAGGGGCTCCGAAAATCGAATTGTTGTTAATGATACAAATATCTCAAGAAATCATTGTTGCATTAGGATGCTAACTCCAGTAATGATTGAAGTTGAAGATCTGGGCTCATCAAATGGCACTTTTGCAGATGAAGAAAAAATTATTCCTAATAAAAGACATCAATATACTAGCTCTGTGCAAATCAAGCTTGGGAAAACCTGTGCATTAAATTTAAAAGACATTTTTCCAGATATTCAAATACTTCAAAGAAAAAATCTAACTGCTCCGCCTGCTGCAAATTTTGGAGCTGCGATTACAAAAAAAGAATCAGAAATGTTTTTTGAACTTGAAGATATTTGGAAGGAATATATTGATAGACAAAACAAAGCTAACAATGCAAATATTGGGTATAGTATAGGCGGATCCATATTGGCATTGGCTTTTACCGGATTCACCGGCGGTGTTGGCACGGCGCTGCTTGCGGGTGGTGGCGGGATTTTAGGAAGATATTTAGGTCAACAAGCTTCTAATAAAATACGAAATGATTTAACTTATGAAGATGCTTTTTTGCAAACCTATGCGTGTCCAAGATGCAAAGAGTCATTTCAAAAAAAACCTTGGATTACGGTTAGAGAATGTTTAAAATGTAAAATTAAATTCAGATAATAATATGAAAATGTTTAAATGCGGGAGTTGTAAAACGCCCTATAAAATTGATGAGACTAAAATTCAAAGTACCCAACTAACCGTTAATTGTTCTAAATGTGGATCAAAAAACGTATTAAGATTTGGACCGCTGTTAATTGCACAATCAAAAGACAGCCTCCAACAAGTTTCTTTAAAAATGGGAGCCAATACAATTGGAAGAAAAACAGACAACAGTAAATGTGATTTAATGCTGAATGACGAATATGTAAGCAAACAACACGCAACCGTTTATATCGAAAACCTAGACAATAAATTATATATTAGCTTTGTTGATAACGGTAGCTTAAACGGAACATTCACAAAAACAAAATCCAAATTAAAAAAAGATTTAAAATACCCTTTTTTACAAGATGAATATTTTATAGTTGGTCTAACAAAATTAACCTTAAAACTAAATTAATAATTATGGAAAACAATAATGAAAAAACAGTGTTTCTCAGTTCTACAGGAAATCCAGAAGCACAAGATTCTGAAAAAACGACAATAAGTAATGATGCCGCTAAGCCGGAATCTGAATCCACACAAATTCAAAAAGAAGAGAAGAAACAAGAACCAACAAAGCCATCTCCATTAAATAAAACTGGAAATAAAAGTGATAAAGGCATCTCCGGTGGTGCTTTTGCTGCAGGTGTTGCAGGTGCTGCTGTTGCAGGAACTGCACTGGGCGCCACATATTCCGATGAAATAAAAGGTGTATTTGCTGGAGAAGGCTTTAATTCCCCTGATTCACTAGAAGCCGAAGCAAATCAAGCAAAGCCAGAAAATACAGCGGACACTCCTCGTGCAGAATTTGCATCAATGAATCAAAATTCAGAGGCTAATACGATGCACGGCTCAAGTACGTTTGAAATGTCAACAACCGACGAGCAAGGAAATGTTTATAATGTAACCATGACCGATTTTGATGGGGATGGGAAATTAGATATTGCAACAGAAGAAATACAGTTAGTAGATGGAACGTCTATAAGCTATACGGCAACTGGAGATCAAATTAATAATTCTTTCTTACAAGACTTTAATAATCCGCCTCCACCCCAACATCATACAACACGTAATGAAGGTGATAGCGCACCTAATCCTGAGCCAATTGAAACACCACCGACTCATGGAATAAATGAAGTAGAAATTTCTGGAACCGATGCGGAAGGAAATTTTATTCATGTAACCGTAACCGATTACAATGGAGACGGTATAGCCGATGTAGCACACGAAAGTATAACTACTCCAGGAGGAACAACTATTGCATTTACTCAAACGGGTGATCAAATTGATACTTCTTTATTTAATAGTTCTAATTATGCGTCATCGGAGGATTACCAAAGTTTATCTGGGACATCTGACTATGCTCAAAATCCATCCGAAAATATTTCTGAAATAAATGAAGCAGCAACATATCAAGCACCAATAGAGGATGTTTTTGGAATGCCAAATGAAACAGAAACGCCACAAACTGTTGAGACGGGTGAAAATTATGAAAATATCGATTGGGCTTCATTTAGTGACGCGCCTGCAGCAATGGAATCTTCTCATTATGGCGAACAATTATCAGAAACAAATTTTGATCAATATCAAACTCCAGAAAGTTATGAAGATAATAATATTTATGAAAGCGGCAACGATATAACAGATGGCGGCTTTATGTAAATTCTAAAATTTATAAATGATAAAAGTTAAAAAACAGTATACGGTTTCGGAATTAGGAAAAAGAAACAATAACGAGGATAATTTTGGATATGTTCATGGCACAACTTTTGTAGTGTGTGATGGTGTTGGCGGGTCCAATATGGGAGAAGTTGCTTCGGAGCTAACGGTTAAAACCTTTATTGATGCTTTCAATAAAAATCCAAATGCAGACGCGTCGGATGTACTAAAATTGGCAGAGTTTAACATTTCGGATCATATTGTTAAGCATCCTAATTTAGAGGGAATGGCCACCACTCTTACTTTTTCTCAAATAAAAGATAATGGTGTTTATTTAGCATGGGTGGGTGATAGTAGAATTTATCAATTTAGAGGCGGTGAAATTATTTTTCAAACCGCCGATCATAGTTGGGTAAACGAAGCATTACGTTCTGGAATAATAACTCCATCAGAAGCCATTAATCATCCGAAATCAAATATTATCACAAGAGCTATACAAGGCAGTCAAAAGCCAACAAAAGTCGATAGCTGTTTGCTAACTAATATTAAAAAAGGCGACATTTTTTTACACTGTACGGATGGAGTTTTAGAGTCATGGACTAACGAGGATTTATCTGCGTTATTTTTATCATTAAAAGAGCCAGAAGCAATAATTGCTAAGATTAGATTAGAATGTTTACAAAATTCAAAAGATAATTTCACGGCAATTATTTATCAAATTGAAGACACAAATCTTGCTAATACCAATAAAGTTACTCCGTTAAATGTATTTGATACTATTCCAATAAAAGGAAGTATGAATAATACATTTCCAATAAGTCCTATACCTCAAAAATCTAGTAAAAATAAGAAGTTTGTTATTTTGGCATCTTTAGTAGTATTAGCAATAATCCCTACTACAATTTTCTTAACAAGCTTATATTTTAATTATAAAGAAAACGAAACAGATAAAATTAAAAACGAATCGGGACTGCGAAAGGAAAAAAATGAACCAAATCCTGACGCATTACAAAATAATAGTGCTAAAGATCAAATTAAAAATTCAACCGTAAGTCCAACTAGAGAAGAATCTAATTTGCCCGCTACAAATTTGCCTAATATAAAAGAAACAAAACCCGAAAGTAAAATATCACAAACAGTGCCACCCACAGAAAAAACAAATAATAACGAAAACTCCAAAAAACAAGACCCTGCTGAAAAAAATAAAAAAAAGAGCACTAAGCCAAAGATTATTTTTAGTGGGAAGAAAGTAAAAGAAGAGGCAATTTAAAAATGATATTTAATTTACATGAAAAATTTAATACTAGCATTAAGCTGTTTGCTTTTAATAACAGCTTGCGACTCAGACAAGTCACTTAGTAAAAAAGTGCCAGGGTGGTATACTGTCGAAAAAAAAATGGATAATGGCGTTTCTCTTTCCGGTAAACTTACTTATTATAAAAACGGGGACTTAAAAATTGTTGCAATTATTAGTGGAGAAGTGGCAAAGGGCTATAGTGTTAAATATGAAACTACGGCCAAGGGTACTTGGAGTGTTGAAAATGGTTACTTAAAGGAGGATATTACCGAGTTTATAACAAACCCGCAAATATTAGGAGACCAACTATTAGAACTCTATAAAAAAGAGTATGAAAATTCAAAAGGGGACAAAATACTGAATGTTGATAAAGATGAACTAAAGATTAAAAATAGCAAAGGCGAAATTTATACTTATAAAAGAATCGAAAAATGATAATAGGAAACTATACAATAAAACAAAAACTAGGAGAAGGTGGTATGGCCACAGTATATCTTGCAGAGCATAATATATTAAAACAACCAGTAGCTATTAAGATTTTAAAAGAGGAGTATGTCTTTAACGAGAATATTCGTAAACGTTTTTTGTCTGAGGCAAAAAATATGTTTAAGATGACACACCCTAACATTATAAAAGTGACCGACTTAATAGATCAGGAAGACGGTGTTGCTTTTGTTATGGAATATATAGAGGGAGAAACCCTAAAGGAACATTTAGAAAGAAAGGGGAAGCTTACGGATGAGGAAATAAAGAAACTATTTGTTCAAATGTTGGAGGCTGTTAGCTATGTGCATGAGCAGAATTTTGTTCATAGAGATATTAAGCCTAGTAATTTTATGATTTCACCCAAGGGAGTTGTTAAGTTGTTGGATTTTGGCATTGCTAAAAACACCGATAAGACTTCGGCAGAATATACACAAACGGGTACCATGCAAAACATGGGAACACCCATGTATATGAGTCCCGAACAAATAAAAAGCACAAAGGATGTAACAGACCAATCGGATATTTATAGCTTAGGAGTAGTATTGTGGCAAATGGTAATGGGTCAAAAACCATATAATACCAACCTGCTTTCCATTCCCGAAATTCAGGTTGCTATTTTAAAAGACAAGTTAGCAAAAACAAAAAGCATTTGGGATGAATTAATAGATAAAGCAACATCAAAAGAATTACAAGAAAGACTTGTTAATTGTAAGGAAATTATTTATTTGGTTAAAAAAATTGACAATATAGGTGTTGAAAAAATCAAAGCAGAAGAAACGGTATTAGTTAGTATCGTAAATAATGATTTAAATAAAGCGGAGCAATCAAATAACAAACGGCTAACAGATGGTAAAAAAGAGCAAAAGGATAAAAAGAAAAATTATACCACTCCAATCTTAATTGTCCTTCTCTTATTGGTTTTCTCATTTTTTATTTATAATTCTACTGAGTTTGTTAGTAATGATAATGAAGATAATAGAGGACAAGCAGAAGATTACACTAATTCGAGTATTGAAACACAGACTCCAACAGGTGAAATAAATACAAATGTCAAAAAAGATTCAGTAATAAAAACATCAAATGGCAAAAAAGATTCAGTAATAAAACTATCAAAAGTCAAAAATGCTTCACTAAAAAATACACCAAATCCCCATTCAACTAAAATACAAGCAATTTACAAAGGATGTAGAAATTGCAAGAAACTATATCCAAAAGGTAATCCTGGTCAAAAAACTTATGATGATGCTATTGCTCTTTATAATACACACAGAAAAAGTCATTAATAATTAATATTATGAATAAAACATTAAAACCATTTCTTTTTATATTAGTTGCTGCTATTATTATTGGCGCAATGTATTTGTTGGGTGGCACGCCCCCGCCCCCGCCCCCGCAGCCTCTACCACTAGCAAAAATTGATATGAATCAATACCAATCTAAATGTAACCTGCTTGGTGATAATCAATGGAGCCCATCTGCATATTCAAATTTAAAAATGGAACTTGAAACCTA
>CANLFK010000114.1 GCA_947489925.1 Candidatus Caenarcanales bacterium | reverse complement strand
CAAAATGATCGATTGGAATAAGTCTTTCTTTATCACCGTTTAAACCTATTTTAAAAAGCATTTCACGAAATATATCTTCATAATCAGGCAAATTAAACTCAACTTCACATTTGCTTTCTCTTAGGTTTATTTTTAAGTTATTTTTTATTTGTTTTATAAATTTATCGAGATTTGACTTATCTTTAGCTCTATCAGTAGCTTCTTTAAGGCTTTTTATAAACTCAGCCTTATTGTTGTTTAGAATCGGGTCAGCCTCAACAGTTTTATTTATATGCTTAGCTAAAAACGATCTTGAATTACCCCAACTTGTTTTTTTAGTATTAATTGCGTCTTTAATGTCATGAAAGTTTATATAAGTAATTTGGAAGTACTTATTCGCCCCAAATGCACCGTAATTTTTATCTTCGTATTCTTCTCCATTTCTATTTATTTGTGGTTCTAAAGAATTAAGAGAAGTAATTTTCGATCCAAGTATTGTCTTATCTTTATCTAAAAAGACATCAAGTCGATGAAAACCTTTTAAACTTGCTGGATTTTTCCCATCATCAAATTTAACTTCAGAACTACTATCAGCTTCAAGAAGCATTTCTGGTTTATTGTCAATATTTTTGTAATGAAAGTCATCAAGGGTAAAAGTATCAATGCTAACCCACTTCAAACCTAGAGTATATAAAATCGCATTCATTAAATTTGTTTTGCCAGCATTATTGTAACCAACAATAGCAATTGGTTTTTTACTTGCCGGCTTAAAATCAAAAATCTGTTCTTCATTTCCAAATGAACGATAATTTCTAATCTTCAATGATTTGATTTTAATGAACCTATCTTTTTCTTCCATATTTTCAAAACCTTAAATAAAAATAAATATTAGCAAAGCGGCACTGGAAAAGCACTAAAGAATATTTGAAAACGCTTTTAATTAATTCTAGTCTGGCCAAGGTTGAGAGAGCATATTGTATAGATGATTTTATTGAAGTCTTGAAAGATATTTAATGATAAATCCTGAAAATAACAATAAACTAAAAGAAGCTCTCAAAAAGTTATTAATCTTATAAAAAATGTCTGATCATATTTCTCTGGAAAATTTATTAATTCAAATTGCTTTGATTTGGGGAATATCCAAAGTTCTTAATATTTTTCTAAGCAAATTTAAGTTGCCCAGTGTTTTGGCTGAATTATTTTGTGGGGTTTTATTTGGTCTTATTTTGCTTTTAAGCCCAGCTAATTCTTGGTTTCATGGTCAAATTCAATCAATCAAGCAATCTGAAATTCTATTTATTTTAGGTGAAATTGGTATTATTTTACTTTTGTTTGAAATAGGCTTAGAGACAGAATTCAATAAAATTATTTCGGTTGGAAAAGAGGCGACCTTAGTTGCTTTGGGTGGAGTAACTGCTCCTTTTATTTTTATTTATTTAACTAATTATATTTTTCACTTTAATTGGGATTATAAATTATGTTTATTTTTGGGCTTAGTTTTTGCCGCCACCTCAATTGGAGTTACAGCCAGAGTTTTTCAGGATTTAAAAATACTTAATACTTTAAATGCCCAAATTGTTTTAGGTGCGGCTGTTTTGGATGACATTATTGGTTTAATTTTATTATCGGTTTTGTCTGGTTTATTAAGTAGTACTGGCTCAACTTTCTCTTTGGTAGGAACTTTACTAATTATTTTAAAGGCTTCTTTATTTTTGGGTTTATCAATTTGGCTTGGCGGAAAAATTAGTGGAAAATTTATACCTTGGATTGGTAATTTGGGTCGCTATGATCCGTGGGGCTTAATGATTTGGGTTTTAATCTTTGCTTTTGTTTTGTCATATTTGGCGGCTTTAGCTGGTTTAGCACCTATTATCGGGGCTTTTGCGGCAGGAATTACTTTAGATCGCATAAAAATCGAAGATTCATTTGGTGAAACAAAAAAAATTGATGACTTTATTGCTCCGATAATTAAGATTTTAACTCCGATTTTTTTCGTCAAAATTGGCTTATCAATTGATTTAAAAGAATTATTAAGCTTTTTGCCTTTGCTTTTAACTTTGGTCGCTTGCGTCAGTAAAATTATTTCGGGTTATTTATTTTTGCCATTTAAAACTTCATTTAATCGTTTAATTGTGGGGGTTGGAATGATGCCACGGGGTGAAGTTGGTTTAGTAATTGCCGCCATTGGAAGCCAGCTTGGTATTTTGACTGGTAATATTTATTCAGCCGCTCTGATTGCGGTAATTTTAACTACTTTAATTGCACCAATTTGGCTACAAATTATTTTAAAAAAAGATTAACTATAGCACTCCCCGACTAAAATAGACCTTGATATTTTATGGCTTAACAAACCCCCCAGCCCCCTTGACAGGGGGAGTTCTGGAATTTTTATTGAGAAACTATCAAGTTTAAAGCTAGACTTAAACCATGAAATAAGCTTAAAACTGATTAAAAAATATAATCTTTGGAAGACTAAAACATTTAGTTCCCCCTGTCAAGGGGGCGTAGGGGGTTTAGCAAATAAAATTCTTTAGAAACTAATTAAACAGTAGTTCACTTTATTTCGGGATTAACTATGGAAAATATATTAATAAAGTCTTTTTCTTATTAATCCTCGTATCTTTTAGAAAGGTTTATTGTTTAAGAAAGTGACTAATCTAAAACAATGGCTACAAATTATTCAGATATACAAGGTTTAAACAGCCAACAGGTAATTCTTTCCAGAGAAAAATTTGGAGAAAATAAATTAAACTATAAAAAAGAAAACAGCTTATTAGACGCTGTAAAACGAATTATTCAAGATCCAATGATAATTTTATTATTAGCGGCCTCTTGCATTTATTTTATCAGCGGTAAAACAAGTGATGGAATTTTCTTGGCGGCCGCCATATTATTTCAAACTTTTATTTCATTATATCAAGACTCTAGAAGTAAAAATGCTTTAGAAAAGTTAAAAGATTTCTCTCAGCCAAACTGCAAAGTTATTCGCAATGGTCAATCCGAAGAAATAAAAAGCGATAATTTGGTAGTTGGCGATAGCCTGATTGTCGAAGAAGGAAGTTCTATTACCGCTGACGGTATTATTGTGCATTCGAGCGATTTTTCGGTAAATGAATCTATATTAACTGGCGAATCATTTGCTGTTTATAAAGATAAAACCAAAGAAGATAAATTCATTTATGGTGGCACTATGGTCTCTACTGGTTTAGCGATTGCAAACATAACTGCCATAGGCAATGAAACCAAATTAGGCAAAATCGGAAAAAGTTTAGAAAGTGTTAGCGAAGAAAAAACCCCACTAGAAACCCAAATTGCAAGTTTTGTAAAGAAGATGGCAATTGGTGGTGCAATTGTTTTTGGAATTGTTTGGATTATAAATTATTGGCATTCTCAAAACTTATTAGATAGTTTATTAAAGTCGCTTACGCTAGCTATGAGTATTTTGCCTGAAGAAATTCCAGTTGCATTTACTACCTTTATGGCTTTAGGTGCATGGCGTTTAATGAAAATGGGCATTTTAGTTAAGCAAATGAAAACGGTTGAAACCTTAGGTAGTGCCACGGTCATTTGTACTGATAAGACTGGAACAATCACTGAAAATAAAATGACTTTAGCCAAACTTTTTTTGCTGTCATCAAATAAAATATTTCAACTCAATGATCAATTAACAGATAATGAAAAACAGCTTATAGAATTGTCTATGTGGGCAAGTGAGCCTGTTCCGTTTGACCCAATGGAAACAGCATTACACCAAGCCTATAAAGACATTATCAAAAATGATGAAAGACCAAATTATAAGCTCTCTCACGAATATTCATTAGATGGCAAGCCGCCAATGATGACACATATATTTAAAAATACAAAAGGTGAAAAAATTATAGTATCTAAAGGTGCACCTGAAGCATTAATAAATGTTTGCAATCTTACAGAAACCGAAAAGCAACAAATTCATGAGGCTATTAACTTATTGGCAAATGATGGTTATCGCTTATTGGGTGTAGCTTTATCCAATTTTACAGGCAATGATTATCCAATCAATCAACAAGATTTACCTTTTCAATTTCAAGGCTTAATTGCTTTTTACGACCCACCCAAAGAGAATATTCAGAAAGTCTTAGAAGATTTTTATACGGCTGGTATTGCAGTAAAAATAATAACAGGTGATAATGCCGCTAGCACAACAGCAATTGCGAAACAAGTTGGATTTAGAGGTTTTGAGAAAAATATTACGGGTGATGAATTGATGAAATTAGAGGAAGCTGAGCTGAAAACCTGTGTGATGGAAACTACTATTTTTACTCGCATGTTTCCCGAAGCCAAATTAAAAATAATCAATACTTTAAAATCCAATAATCAAATTGTAGCAATGATAGGCGATGGCGTTAATGATGGACCAGCCCTAAAAGCCGCACATATTGGTATTGCAATGGGTAAAAAAGGGACAGAAATAGCGAAACAAGCCGCCTCATTAATTTTATTAGAAGATGATTTCTCAAAGATGGTAAATGCTGTAGCAATGGGAAGAAAAATTTATAGTAATCTAAAAAAGGCTATTCAATATATTACTTCGATGCATATTCCTATAATTCTAATAGTATTTATTCCTTTGGCTTTAGGCTGGACATTTCCAAATATTTTTTCACCTATTCACATTATTTTGCTAGAGATAATTATGGGACTAACTTGCTCTGTTATTTATGAAAATGAACCATTAGAAAAGAATACAATGCTACAAAAACCTAAACCATTTACTACTACTTTTTTTAATTGGGAAGAGCTTTCGGTAAGCCTCATACAAGGTTTGGTAATAGCCGTTGGAACTTTATTTGTTTATCAGTATTCAGTTAATAGTGGTTACAATGAAGCCTTGACAAGAACAATGACCTTTACAGTTTTGATGACGGCAAACATTTTTCTGACTTTAGTAAATCGTTCTTTTTATTATTCAATTATTACAACTTTAAGCTATAAAAATAATATGATTTTATTTATCATTCTTGCAACCATTGCGATTATAGGGCTTATTCTTTATGTAAAACCATTAACAGCGTTTTTTGAATTTAAAACATTGAATTTATTGCAACTATTAATTTCTACTTCGATTGGATTTATTTCGGTAATTTGGTTTGAGATTGTAAAATTTATCAAAAGAAAAAACCATACAAACTAATTTCACTGTCTTAGAGAGTAAATTTAAAGTAATCAAAATCTTTCTGAAAATAATTTACTATTTTTATTTTTTGATTTTCATTAAGAGTAAAATTATTTTTATTTGTTTTTAATTCATGAAAATTACTTAACCCACTCTGCCCTAAGAATTCTTCAATTTTTTCGGTTTCAAAGAATTGAAATATTTTTATTTTTTCATCGATTTTTCCTTCTTTATTAATTAAAAAATCAAAACTTGAAATATTATGATTATCAAATAATGTAGTATTATACTTACTCAAGAATACATTTAAAAATTCATCAAAAGTCTTAAAATACTTAAGCAAGTCTGGTCTATAAGCTTGTATATAAAAATATTCCGAAATTGTTCTATCAATAGGATTACGAATTATTGTAAATATTTGAAAGTTTTTTTTAATTAAATCTCTACTTTCAAGTTCTCGATAAGTACAATGTTGCAAAGTATGTCCATTTACAAAAACAGATTTTTTCCAAGGATTACTATTATAGAGAGCTAGTTTTTCTCCTTTACTCAATAAAAATTGTTCTACTGATGAACCACCACACTTGGGAATATGAATAAATACTATTTGACTAAAAATACAAATTGGCATTTATTTTAAAATATACTTAAGCTAATTAAACAATAAATAATAGATCATATTTTATTAAGCCCAATATAGATATTATTAAGTTTATAAAAAATAATTATAGGGAAAATACTATTAGTTAAATTTTCGTATAATAATAAATTGAAAGATAGTAATTTAAGAAGCTTAATTAAAGCCATAAGCTGGCGATTAACAGGCACTTTGGATACTATTTTAATTTCATGGCTTATAACTGGTAATATAAAAACAGCTTCTTCTATTGGAGTAGTTGAATTACTTACTAAAATATTTATTTATTATTTACATGAAAGAATATGGCAAAAAATAAAATGGGAAACCAAAAACAATTAAACTATTTTATTATTATTTAAATATTCAAAAATTTTCCAAGCATATTGTTTGGCGGTCATATTAAAAGTATTAAGTATAATTTCTGGCTCAATTGGTGCTTCATACCCGAAATCAAAACCTGAAGAGTATATTTTTTTATAATCTCTTTGTTTACAAATTTCTAAAGGTGTATCAACATAACATTCAATAAAATTATTACCTATTATTTCTCGGGCTAATTTTCGATATTTTTGCAAAGGAGAAATTAAAGCACAAATCGGAATTATACCGCTTAAAGAGATTAATTTGGCTGTTTCAGCTACTCTTCTAATATTTTCAAGCCTTCCATTTTCAGAAAAATCTAAATCACTAGAAAGTCCTTTTCTAATTGAATCTCCGTCTAAAATTATAGATAAATATTTTTTTTGATTCAGTAATTTATTTAATTCATTTGCAATACTTGATTTACCCGCCCCAGACAAACCAGTTAGCCAAATTATTACTCCAAAAGTTTTATATTGTAATAAATAATCATTTTCATTATTAGTAAAATCAAATTCATAAATATTATTTTGTTTTTTTATATTCATAATATTATTCCAGCCGCAATAGTATTATTTGTAATTTCATCAATTAAAATTAGAGAACCAGTATTTTTATTTTGTTTATATGAATCAAATAATAATGGTTCACTAGTATATAATGTAATTTTGCCAATATCATTATTATTCAGAGTATTGCTCTGATGCTCTTCATTTTGCAAAGAATTAATATTAATTTTATAATCAATTTGCTGGATAATACATTTAGTATTTTGGGTAATATGTTTTAAAATATATTTATTATGTTTTTTGATTGGCATAGAAGAAACTGAATATAATAATAATTCAATATTTTGAGATATATTAATTGAAGTATTTGTTTTTATAATCATATTTCCAACCGAAACATCTAATTCATCATTTAATTGAATACTAATTGACATTCCTGCATAAGCTTGCTCTAAACTCTTTTCCGCAAAATTTATACTTTTAATTTGTGTATTAAAACCAGAAGGTAATAAAGTTACCGAATCTCCAACTTTTATAGTACCACTTTCAATTTTTCCAGTATATGCTCGATAATTATTTGCTCCAGAAGTATTTATATGCAATATATTTTGTATAGGAAATCTTAAATTAGCTAAGTTTAAATTACTATTATTAATATTTATATTCTCTAGTAAATATATTAAATCTT
>CANLFK010000113.1 GCA_947489925.1 Candidatus Caenarcanales bacterium | reverse complement strand
GAAAAAAATAGTAGTAAAATTAATTAAAATACAAATTTCAGAAATAATTATGTTTAAAGTAAAATTCAAATCTCAAATTAAAGTATTTATTTTATGTTTTAGTTTATTTAGTTTTAATGCTTTTGTTCAAGCTGATGAAGTTGATAATTTAATTAATTCAAATGAATATACAGAAAAAGCAAATACTTTATTAAAAACTTTAGATGCCAATAAAGATAATAAATTAAGTCCCAATGAAGTTAATTTAAGCTTTAGATTAAGACGATTTCAATATGTTGATAAAAATCAAGATGGATATTTAGATCAAACTGAATTAACCGATTCATATCAAAAATCAGCTTTAGCACAAGCTCAAAAAAGTTCAGAAAATCAGCAAAACAAACCTTTACTCGAAAAAATTGTCCAAAAGATTAATCCTCCAGTCAATTCAAATTCAAATAATAATCAGTCAATTAATAATGCAGTTGTAAATTTAAGTCCTGGTAATAATTCGGTAAAAGATTCAGGTCTTCGCTATAAGGTTGAACCAGGCGATTCTTTATTTAGTATTGCTAAAAGATATAATATTATTGATCAAGACTTAATGAAAATTAATCAAATTGATGACGCTACCAAATTGCCAATTAATAAGGTTTTAATAATTCCAGCTTCACAAAAAAATAATTAAAATTTAAGCTTAATTGAAACTTGGAACTTGCAAATATTTGCTTCGTCATTAAAACTTAATACAGGTTTTTAAATTGAAATAAATATTGCTATCTTAAATTTAATAAAATAGTAATTTCGATTTTAGTTTTTGATGAGAAGTTTTAATTAAAATATTATGATGAACAAAAAAGTAAAGATCTCAACCGTTAAAGATTCAAAAAAGCATTTACACCTTGTTCATTCAAATCCAGCAGAATTAACCAAAAGTAAAAAATTTAAAGTTTATAGCAGTTCTCCTTTTCAAAGGTTGGCTAATAGATTGAGATTTTTTAATAAAATTGCTTTGAATTTATCTATTATTGGTTTTATAGGAGCGGCTATTTCTTATTTTTGTTTATTATCTTTGCAATTTGAGATTTCTCAGCATTTAAGGCAACTTGAAACGCAAATGAAAAACCGAGAAGATTTGAAAAGTTCTTTAGGTAAAATTTATTCTTGGTCAAATATTGATATAGAAGCTCAAAAGGCTAATTTAAAAAAAGCAAGCCAAATTGAAATAGTAAAAACAAAAGCTTCTTTGTCTCATAATATTTATGACTTAATGCATTAATAGGCTTTAATTTTATATTTTTGATATTTCGATTGTCTATTTCTGAATTTTTCAGATTTCCCTTCCATTCAGGTATTTCTACATTAATACAAATATTAGAACCTTCTTTTAAATACTGTCTCTCAGTAAGCAAAGACAATAACATTTTAAAATTACACAATTAACTTTTAAACAAATAAATCCATTAAATTTAATTGACTTATTATTGTTAGCATTAGGGAGCGGAAGTTATTTGTCTGGAACAGTAAAAAACTAAAAATGTTAAATATAATTTCAATTTGCTTAGGTTCATGTTTAGGAGCTTTAAGTCGTTATTTTATTACTGAGTATTTTTTCAAGTCCAATTCTTTTCCGTGGGCAACTTTATTAATTAATTTAAGCGGTTGTTTTTTAATTGGTTTTTTATTTAATTTTTTTCCAGCTGAAACAAAGAAACTACAAGAATTTAAAAACTTTTTATTTGTCGGATTTTTAGGTTCTTATACTACTTTTTCCTCATTCGGTCTACAAATTCATGGTTTAATTAAAAATGGCAAAATCAAAGAAGCTTTTTTATATATTTGCTTAAGCTTATTAATAGGAATATTTTTAGTTTTTTTAGGAAATTTTATCGCCAAAAAGCTTTACTAAACTTTGCATAATGTTTTTGTTTGTTTTAAAGTTATTCTTAATAAAATCTTTAGAATATAAATTATGTCTGACAAAAAACCAATTAAATTAAAAAGAGTTTTAGGTCCATTTGATTTAATTATGATGGGAGTTGGTTGTGTTATTGGGGTGGGAATTTATATATTAAGCGGTGTTGCAGCAGCAAATTATGCTGGACCAGCGGTAATAATTTCTTTTATTTTGTCTGGCTTATTATGTGTTTTTGTGGCTTTGGCATATGGCGAATTGGCTTCTATGTTTCCTTTGGCTGGTAGTGCTTATAGTTATTCGTATTATGCTTTTGGCAAAATGGTGGCTTGGTTTTTGGGTTGGACTTTATTGCTTGAATACACTGTAGCGGCTAGTGCTGTGGCGGCAGGTTGGTCTTCATATTTTCAGGTTTTCCTCAAAACAGCTTTTAATTTGACATGGCCTGCTCAATTAGGTTCAGTACCGGGTTCTTTGCCAGACGGAGCTTGGAGCTTTAATTTACCTTCGGTTTTAATAATTACGGCTATTACACTAATTAGTATTAAAGGCATGCAAGAATCAGCTTGGATTAATAATATAATTGCAGTTTTTAAAATTTTAATACTTTTATTTTTTATTGGTTTTGGTTGTTTTTTCATTGATCCAGCTAATTGGCATCCATTTATCCCCGAAAGAATTTCAACAATTAGCACTGAAGCTGGATCTGGCTTATGGGAATTGCCAATCATGGATATTGTAAAAGGTTTATTTTCCTCTGGTGGATTAGCTGGTCTTTTAAAAGAGAAGGCTGTTTTTTGGCATTATGGCATTCAAGGCATTTTAACTGGCTCGGCAATTGTTTTTTTTACATATGTTGGCTTTGACATGGTTTCATCAACAGCCGAAGAAACTAAAAATCCCCAAAAGAATTTACCAATTGGAATTATCGGAAGTTTATTAATTGCCACTTTACTTTATATTGCAGTCGCTTTGGTTTTAACGGGCATAATGCCTCCAGTAGTGAATGGTCTGCCTAATCCACAATTAATTGATAAAGATGCGGCCGCTCCGTTGGCTATTGCTTTTTCTTCGATTGCCCAAGGAAGTGGCAAAATACCAGCTTTATTAGTTTCGGTTGGGGCTTTGGCTGGTGTAACTACCACTTTATTAGCCCTCTCTTTGGGTCTATCTCGTATTTTATTGGCTATTTCACGGGATAAATTCATTCCAGCTTTTTTCTCTAAAATTCATACTCAATATCAAACACCTTATATTTCAACGATTTGTTCAAGTTTATTTATTGCTTTTGCCGCTTCCTGCTTACCAATTGGCAAATTAGCTGAATTATGTAATTTAGGCACTTTAGCCGCTTTTGTCTTTGTTTGTTCTTCGGTTATAATTTTGCGCAAAAAATATCCAGATATGAAAAGAATATTCAAATGTCCAGCTGTGCCGCTTGTACCAATTATTGGTATGATATTTTGTTTATTATTAATGTTTAGTTTACCGCTGATAACTTGGACTTGGTTTGCTATTTGGTTAATTATCGGTATTATAATTTATTGGTTTTACGGACACAAAAAAGCTTTGGATTTTCCTTGCCAAAATGCTTTAAAACAAGCTTTAGAAGAACAAGAAAGTGAAAATTAAACAGAATAAACTTAAGTTATCTAATGTCAGTTCAATGACAAAAAAGAAAAAATAGAAGACAAGAGTGAAATACAGACAAAAAGTGCATTCAGTCAAGGAAGAGCTAAGTTGAAGCTGAAATCATATTAATAAAACTATTTACCATTGAAGAATGCTTTAATACTGTCTTTCTGAGCTGACTACGGTACAAAACTCTGAAATAACTAATTGAGAGAGTCTTTTTACTAAAGAATTTTGCTTTAAAACCCCCAACCCCCTGAAATGGGGCTTTTAGACAGGAAAGTTGAATATTAAAACTTCATTTGAATAAACAAAAGATAATTATTGAGAGCCCCTTTTCAGGGGTCGCCGTAAGGCTGGGGTTATTTTCTTAATTCTTTAGCATTTGTATTTTTGTACCGTAGTCAGCTTTCTGAGTATAAATTATCGAAATTCAGAAACAGGAAAACTAGAAAATGCTTTAGTTATGTAGCTGAATCCAGTTATTAAAACAGAGTCTTTGATGCCAATCTGTACTTAAAGAGAGCTATTATTGGTTATTCTTTAATTTTCTTTGTAGAGAAATGGCGGCATTAAATTGATCAACAGTTTTTATGCTTTCAGCTTCTTGTTCAGGTATTTTCCCAGTTGCTACCGCATTCTTAACTCTTTCTTTTAAAATATCTTTTTGGCGTTGATTATGCTCATTAGCAGTTAGTGGTGTGAACTGAGCAAGACTATTAACAAATTCAGTGAATTCACCCCAATTTTGTATTTCAGGAACTTCATCTAAAGATAAATTATAGCGTTTTCTAATATCTTGAATTGCTCGTTCGAGACTTCGATCCTCAGGATTTTCAATGATTTCTCCACCTCCTCGTGCTGAAAAAGAAGTTTTTATTCTTGGAAATCCAATTCCTAATGATCTAGTTCCAATTCGTATCATTTGATTTATTATGAAAAAATTAATTTGTGTATTAACCTAGCGAAAATTTTAGCTAAAGTCAAGTTGAAAAAATAATAAAGAATCAAGATTTAGTTTTTAATTGCTAAATTGATAGAAAGTTTTTGATTATTTAAATATGCAAAATTTGGACTTAGAGTCTTTATTTAGAATTCTCAATTTAAAACCAATTCAAGATGAAAATTCATTAAAATTGTTCAGGCAAGCTTTAACGCATAAATCCTTTTTGATTGATTTGCCAGAGAATACTGTTTTTGATGAGACAAATGATCAATATGACAGATTAGAATTTTTAGGCGATTCAATTTTAAAAACCTCAATCAATGAGCATTTATTTCATAAGTTTAAAACCTATAATTCAGGCGATTTAACCAAATTAAGTGCATATTTATTAAGTGATAAAAGTTTAGTCCAAATTGCCAAGCAACTTAATATTAAGCCTTTTGTTCGTACTGGTAGCCGAGTGCCAAAAGAATCGGTTTTAGCAGATATTATGGAATCTTTATTTGGGGCTTGTTATTTAATTTATGGCTTTGAAACTGCTCGCCAATTAATTTTGAATTTATACACTGAAATGATTGAAGAAGCCGATGCTTCGGACTTAAAAGACAATTACCGAGCGGCCTTGCAAGAATTAAGCCAAAGTAAGCAATGGGGTTTACCAGAATATAAAGTTTCTTCAACTAGTGGTCCACCGCATAAACCAATTTTTGAGATTGAAGTTTATTTACAAAATCAATTAATGGGAATTGGCAAAGGTATTTCAAAAAAGGAAGCCAGTCAGGCCGCTTCAAAACAGGCTTTCTTTGAATTACAAAATAAAACCGATCAATGAACTTAAATTAAAATCAAATTCACCTTACTTAGGCTATAAGTCTTTATTTAAACGAATTGCAAGAAGTTTGTAGCCATTTGTAAACCACCAAAAACTGGATTTTTCGTTAAGTCTTTAAATTGTTGTTCAAAAGGAGAGCCGCTCATTGCTAAAGGCATTGTTACACCCGTAAAGAAACTGGCAAAAATTGAAAGTGGTTCTAAGACCGTGGCATATAGTTTTTCTGGTAAAGTACCACCGCTACCGATAGAGCCAACAATTGGTACATTGAAACCGCCCCGTAAAAGATGACCGCCAAGATTTTGAGTATCTTTGCCCCAAATACCATGAATCCAGCTCTGGAATAAATTATCCTTAAAGGCTTTTCCTTCTTTTTTCGCTAAATCTTGTCTTTGGGCATGATGAGTTGTTAAGTTCATTAAGCCACGACCTAACATCATTACACTAATTGGCATAAAGGATAGCGTTTCAGCTAGACGACTAAACCATTTTGCTTTTGTAATCCAGTCAGTTTTTTGTTGAATTAAAGTTCTAATTGGTTCTTCCATCTTTCTCATTTGCATTTGTATGGTTTGAACTAATACTTGCATTTGGGCATTAAATTGAGCTTCTGTAATTTCTCCAGCCTTGACTTTCTTCATTAAATCGTCTCTGATTGCCATAGCTTGCTGAATTAATTGTTCTTCTTTTACCTTAAATTTAGCTTGTTGAGCTTGAATTATTGGTTTTAATTCTTCATATGCTTGATTTTCAAAATGATCTAAAATTGGTTCAGTAATAGCGGAAGCTAAGCCAACAACACCAGCCACAATATTTGAGTATTTATTAAAAATAGCCATATTCTTTTGAGCTGTCCACGCATGAGTATTTTTCACTTCAGCTGAGGCATTATTTAAACCAACAATTGAATTATGAGCATGCAAGCCAAACATAAACAAAGAAGATGAATTTAATACGCCAAAAGCTGTACCAATGCCACCTAAAATTTTACTGCCTAAGCTTTCTTTACCATCGACTGAATCTTGAATGCCCAAAACTGTCATAAGTGGCGACAATAAAAAACGACCAGTATGTGAAGCTAAAACCGCTAATTTACCAAGTCCTACTAAATTTTGAGACTGACTACCATGTAAATTACTAAAGTCCATTGCCATTACATCTCGGGCAATAACTAATGATTGGCTACCTTGCAATAAAGATCCTAAACCACCTAAAATCTGTGCGGGTAAAATTAAGCCACCTTTCATCATATCGCCAGCCCAGCCCATTAATTGACCACCAGCCATCGGAATTAACATAAAAGAAACTAAATCATTTCTGCTGCTTTGTTTGTGCATTCCGAGCGTTGCATCTTTTTCTTCTTTCTGAACCGTATGAAAAACATCTTCGCCTTCTTGAGTCTTTCCTACTTTTCTTTCTGTACCTTCATAACCTTTGATAGTTTCTCTGATTTTATTTTTTGTACCAGGCCAAAAAGTCCTAATTTGATCCCAAGCAGTCATTTGATGCTGTCCATCAACAAGTTCACCAATACCATTTTTAAGTAAAGCTTGCTGATAAAGTTCATTCGCTATCTGAAATGAAGCTGCTTGTTCTGTAAACTCTGGGTTCTTATTTCTAACATGCTCTTGGTAGCCACCCTGAACTTCATGTAATGTTGTTGTTTCTATGTTCGGAACGCCACAAAAGTGCAAAATGCCACTTGCAAGTCTTTCAAAGAGATTCTGGTCTGGCTTATTTGTCCAGCCTGCCACATTATTAAAGCCATCTATAACAGGTTTGACAGCTGGAGCAGTAAGAGTAAAGAATTGATTGAATAAAGCAGTATTATTTGCACCAGACTGATTATTCCTATTATTAATTGAAGGAATATAAGCTGTAGGAGCTGTAGGAATTGTATAAGTGGTACTTTTAACGGAAACCATATCTTTATAGTGTTTTTATAAGAGGTTTTTTAAATACAAAAATAAAATAATCAAACTATAATATAAAATTTATTTATTAAGCTATTAATTATGATTACATATAAACAATAAAAGCGTCAATATGAGTAAATAATTTCTTTTAGTTTTCAATAAAAATTTTTTAAGAATTTCCTTTTATTAAAGTCACATTATTTAAAGCAATCTCAAATTAAAAAGAGACGATTAAAACTTAGCACCCAAG
>CANLFK010000112.1 GCA_947489925.1 Candidatus Caenarcanales bacterium | reverse complement strand
TAAATTTATTAATTCAGCTGATTATTTAAATAATTTCCTGCTAATTTGGCGGGACTTTACTGAATTAATTTAAATAAAATAAGTGAATTATTAAGAGTAAATTTAATAATAGTTAAAACTAAAATAAGCTCTCTCAGACTAAAGGGAAAGCCCTCGATATATTAAACTAAATGCTCTATAGAGTTCAATATTAAAAAGGGAATTCTATAAATTAAATTAGTTAATATTTCTGGAGCAATAATTTAAATGAAATTTTCTAAATGGTTTTTATCCGCTTTTATTATTATGAATTCACTTCTTGGCGTATTAACTGTTAATGCTAGTGAGGGCTTTGACTCTAATAATACTTTTGAACTTGTAGATAGTTATTTTGACCGTAGTAATCGTATCCCTGAATATTATAGACCTAAAAGAATGACTCCTATGATTTCAATGCTACCTGAATATTCATTGACTGGTCCTGGTTATATTTGTGATACAAGACAAGCTCCGCCTGTTTATAGAATGCCTTTGCAATATTATCGTAATGTTGGCTATCGTGAATCAGATTGGTTTAATAATAGATTATTTGACCGTCATGCTCATTCAGTGAATTTTGGTGGTTATAATTATTAAATTTTATTGACGCTTTTGGGCGGTTTTGCCAATATTTATTTTTATAAGGTATTTAATAAACTTGACATTTGACTCTAAGGAAAGTCGAATGTCAAGTTTTCTTTTTCAAAACAAGAAAATGAGTTTTTGAATTTGCGAGAAATTTTAGTCGTCACTATCGTCATTGTCGCTACTATCATCATTGCTCTCTTCTGCCTGAGATTCCTCGTGATCATCATTATCGTTGTCATTGTCATGATCATCATGGCTTTCTTCTGCGTGAGATTCCTCGTGATCATCATTATCGTTGTCATTGTCATGATCATCATGGCTTTCTTCTGCGTGAGATTCCTCGTGATCGTCATTATCGTTGTCATTGTCATGATCATCATGGCTTTCTTCTGCGTGAGATTCTTCATGATCGTCATGGCTTTCTTCCGCATGAGATTCTTCATGACTACTACTTTCAGATGATTCTTCCGAATAGTCTTCTGAGTATTCCTCAATAGATTCTTCATAAAAAGAACTCCACTCAGAGCTTTCTAAAGAAGAATTCCACCATGAATAAGTTGTTAAACTTGACCACCATTTAGGATTTTTTAAATTAACTTGAAAAGAAAGAGACTTTAAGGAGCTTGGCTTTTCCCAAACAATGATTTCAGTTTGTTTTGTTGAATGATCTTCATAAAAAATTGGCTGACCATATAAATTCAACTTATCAACTATTTCTTTGAGAGAATTAACTTTATAGCTTTTACTTTTTTGACCAGAAGGTGGCTTTTCATTTGTAAAACATATATATTTTCCATTTTTTTCTTTTCCGCACATAACAGCTAAGTTCTTAGAATTAGTGGCAGAGTGTGCTGAAAGAGATTTAAAATGAAAGAGATTTGGTTGAAAAGAAAAAATTAAACTGGTTGATATTATCAACTTTGGCAAAAGCTTTTTATTGAACATTTAATTTGTAATTAAAGATAAATTTGAAATTATGAATTATAAATTAATCTTAATTATATTGCTTACTTAAATAATCTTATTATTTTATGAAGGTCATGAAAAACAGCATGAGCATTTTATAAAATTACTACAATTGAAATCGCTAATGACACAAACAATATTGCGAGAGTACCCAAAAACTAAAAATCAAGCTCAACCGTTTATAAAGTGGGTTGGAGGGAAAAGGCAATTATTAAATAAACTTATTGAATTTAAACCTAATAATTTCAAGCGATATTTTGAACCATTTATTGGTGGAGGAGCATTCTTTTTTTCATTAACCGTAAACAATGCTTATATTTCTGATATAAGTACCTAAACAAAAGAAATATGGTATTTTATGCCGATGGAATTTAATATTTCATTGAGTGAGTGCTTGTCTCATTCTCTTTTTTTACCACACTTTTAATGTCTTCTTACTTAAATCCAGAATTAATTAATTTGTATAAAACGATACAGACAGAAGTACAAGAACTCATTAATGATTTACAAAAGCACAAAAATTCAGCAGAGTATTTTCAAGAAATTAGAAAAGCCGACAGAGAAGAGAATTATATAAACTGGTCAAATGTTCAAAAAGCTAGTAGGTTTATTTATCTAAATAGAACTTGTTTTAATGGATTATATCGTGTAAACAGTAAAGGGTATTTTAATGTACCATTTGGAAAATACTTAAATCCTACAATTTGTAATGAAGAAAATTTACTCGCTTGTCATAAAGCATTAAAAACAACACAAATTGAATTAGCTGATTTCTCAAAAATTTTAGATTTTACTGAAAAAGGGGACTTTGTATATTTTGATCCGCCTTATGTACCACTCAATGAAACTTCTGATTTTACTTCTTACACAAAGCAAGGCTTTAATAAACACAATCAAGAAGAATTAAGAAATCTTTGTAATGAATTAAATAAGAGAGGTGTTTTTTTTATGCTATCAAACTCAGATACTCCATTCATTCATGAATTATATCGAGACTATAAAATTAATCTTGTTTTTGCTTCTAGGGCAATTAATTCCGCTGCGACTAAAAGGGGAAAAATTACTGAAGTTATTATAAAAAACTATTAAAATTGGTTTAAATACATTGAATTATTAAATTAAGGGCATTTGTATTTATATAATAAAGATTTTTGTATTTCAGCTGGTATTCCCTTCTCTTCTGGCGGAGATGGTGCTTGACTCATATTATAGATTTCCATTTCAGTCATTTTTTCTTCAATTAATTTATGTTTAGTATTCCAATTTCTGCATAAATAATCAGCCAAATAAGCGGGTAAATAATCTTTATAAGTACTATTGATGGCGGCAGATAAACAGTTCCAGTGACTATTTCGATAATATTGAGCCAAGTTTTTAGGTTTTTGCCAATTAATTTTTTCTGTATTCTGAAATAAATCTAATTGTTTACCATTTTTAAGTTTTGCTAAATAAACATTCCAGAAAGTATAAAAACCATTTGGCTTTTCAAACATATTCCAGCCTTGATCAAGGTGTAAAATCCCACCAATAAAACTTAATTGACTTGGTATTCTAATTTTACTTGGATAAATAACACTTAAATTAGAAACTAAACAATAAAGCATAAAAAACAATATTAATATATTACCAGTAATTTTATATTTATTATCAATAATTCTGTCTGTAGGAGGTTTAAGCTGACTAATTATTTGTATAAAAACTTTATTGCTTTGTATTTTATTAAATAAATTTTGTACTATATTTTTTATACTCAAACTACTTAAATAATTCCAAAAATTGCTTGGTAAAAACGGAATAATACCAATTGTAGAGACAAAAGGAAATAAACCAACGGCTGGAGCCATACATAAGTAAAAGCCCACTTGAAGACCTAAAAATAAAATAATACTCAAATATCTAAAAAAGTTTGTAAATAATGGACTAAATAAAAGTACAGCCCCAATTAATTCAATACAAATAGTTGCATAACTTAAAGGTTCACTTATTTCAGGGAATTTTCCTAACCAATTACCTAAAGGAGTAGTTAAATAATCTATATTAAGCGAATAGTAAACGGCATCACCAGAAATCCAGCCCGTTTCACGAGATTTGATAAGACCAGAAAAAAAGTATAATAAAAACATTTGAAACAATAAAGCCGCTGTTCCCGCCGCAAAACTGATTGTCTCTTGATTTTTATTATTTGTATTCTTTTTAAGCAAGAAACTATCAATTGACCAGACCTTGCCCAAAGGCGTAAAAATTGACCAAAATAATAAAAGCCTTAATAAATAATCTCCGCCATTAAATATAAACAAAGTACGACCCAAAACAGAAGTGATAAAGTACCAAGAAATAAAAGTAGCTAATTTAGTTCTATAACCAATGCAAAGCCAAAAAGCAAATATAAGCTGAACAATTGTAAGAAATAATTGAAAAAAATAATTACCATTAGCCAAATGAATTGAAATACGCCAAGGAAAGGAAGCTTGGGACAAAGCGATTATTAACTGTCTTGGCAATATTCCCTCATCAGTATAAAGACTTGCCAAATCGCCTAATTGCTCAAATAATATTTCAATAATTAATAATAATCCAATTAATATTCGGAAAACAGCTAATGCACGATAATCTATTCCAAAAAGTTTCTTTAATAATTCATACATAATTTAAATTTATAATTACGCAAAAATTATCACTCTTTCAGGTATTTTTAACAAGAAGTTTTTTTAAATTATAAATTTGGTCTAATTTCTGAATTATAAAGTTTAATGCTCTCTAAGACTATTTCAAAAGCCTTTTTATTATTAACAAATTCTTTAACTTCAACTTTTTTCTTTTCTAATTTTTTATAGTCTTCAAAAAACATTTTTATTTCTTTCAAGATATATTCTGGCAACTCTGAAAGGTCATTTAAATAATTTAAGGTTTTATCATTTTTGGCAACTGCAATAATTTTATCGTCCATTTCATCATTATCTATCATAATCATTGCCCCAATTACCTTAGCTTCTACAAGGCATAAAGGTTGTATATTTTCGGAACAAAGTATCAAAATATCAAGTGGATCTTTATCATCACAATAAGTTTGCGGAATAAAACCATAATTGGCTGGATAATGCACAGCTGAAGCCAAAATTCGGTCTAATTTTAAAAGTCCACTTTCTTTGTCTATTTCATATTTAGCCTTTGAGCCTTTGCTTATTTCAATAATACCATTTACAACTTCGGGTATATTGTCTCCAGTTGAGACTGAATGCCAGCAATTTGATTTATTCATGAATTTAAAAAGTTTTTTAGTTTAATTAAAGTTATTTGATTTTAGTAGTTTAACCTTCAAATTATCTTTTCTCAAGCATTTTATTTTCTGCTTTTGTGTTTAGTCCTAGTTAAAATTAAAACCGTAAATTAGTAAAAATATATTTATGCCAGATTTATTAAATTCCTTCTTTCGATTAATTGAAATATTTGAAAAAAAACAAAGTCTTTGCACCGAAGCTGAAGCAGAAAGTTTTATAAATTTATTGGCTAATCCAGATATTTCAGATATAAAAAAAGCGGCTTTAACCACAGCTTGGAAAGTAAAAGGTGAAAATCCGCCAGAATTATTTTTAATTGTAAATTGTCTTTTAAATTTAATTGGTCGCCTTGAAACTGGACTTGAGATAATAGATTGCTGTGGAACGGGCGGAGACAATGCTCAGACTTTTAATATTTCGACAACTAGTGCTTTTGTGGCGGCGGCGGCTGGTGTCAAAATTGCTAAACATGGAGGACGCAAAACAACTAGTGCTTCTGGAAGTATTGATTTTTTGGAAGCAATTGGAATTCCTTGTTTTAGCGAGCCAGCACAAATAAAAACATTACTCGAGAGAACAAATTTGGTTTTTATTTCTTCTCCAATTATGAAAAATGTTTTGGGAAGCTGGAAGTCAATTTGTAAAGAATTAGGTTTTGCAGGACAAACTGGTCTAATTGGAACTTTAACAAATCCAGTAAAACTTAATTATCAGATTATTGGAGTGCCAAAGCCAGAGTGGGGAAATTTAATGATTGAAACTTTGCAATTATTAAAAAGAAAAAAAGCTTTAGTTATTCACGGTTTTCCCTGTTTAGATGAAGGAAGCTTATGCGGCTTAAATAAAATTTGGCTTTTAGAAAACGATAAAATCACTCAATCAGAAATCGATCCCAAGGACTTAGGACTAAATAAATATTATGATTTATCCGAAATTCAAGGTGGAAATCCAGCCCAAAATGCCCAAATATTTTTTGATTTTATAAATAGCAAAGCAAGCCCAGCCATTGAAAAGACAATTTTATTTAATGCTGGTTTAATTTTATGGCTTTATGGCAAATCAGAAAATGCTTTAATTGGCTTTCAACAAGCTGAAGAAATACTCAAATCTGGTAAATTATTAGATTTTTGGCATTCTTATAAAAAAGTAATTACGAGCTAAGGGAAAAATAACACCTGAGTAAATTTGGAATTAGTAACAGAAAGACAGCTTCTTAAGACAAAAGCTAAAACCATCATTAAACTAATTGTTTTTCTAATTCTTTTACTTGGGGCATATTGTCCAGCAAATCAGCCAAAGAATCCCATTTACCGTCAATTAAAGACTTAAGAGCTTGTTCTGGCATTTCAAATTGAATTGTTAAATCTTCAGTTTCAATTAATTTATTTTCTAGGTTAATTTTAATTTCAGAATTATTTTCTTTTAAGGTTTTTACTAATAAATTTATATTGTCTTTGCTTAAAGATATGCACGGAATACCTAAAGTAGTGCAATTACCAAAAAAGATTTCCGCAAAAGATTGAGCAATAATTGCCCGAAAACCAAAGTAAAAAAGTGCTTGTGGTGCATGTTCCCGTGAAGAGCCACAGCCAAAATTAGCTCCACTGATTAAAATATTAGCAAAACGATTTTCTGGCTGATCCAAAACATGATTTAAAGATTTATTGTCTTGGTCAAAACGAACATCATAAAAACTGTATTGCCCCAAACCTTCAAAAGTAACGCATTTCATAAATCTAGCTGGAATAATACGGTCTGTATCAATATCATCTCCAGCTACTAAAACAGCTTTGCCCATTACTGATTTAATTTTTTCTAAAGCCATGAATATTTTGCAAAGTAAAAGTAATTAATTAAGAACTTTATTTTAGCGATATTTAAGGAATTTTTTATCTTTATGAGTCAAGTTATACTAAAATTATTATAAATCTGACTTAATTAAACTCTTATGAAAATTTCTCTTACTGCTAGGCATTTTGAATTAACTGAAGCTATAAAAACTTATGTCAATAATAAATTAACTTATTTAGCTGAGCATATTCATAATATTATTGAAGCCAATATAATCTTAGAAGTCGAAAAAAATTCTAAAATTATAGATAATCAAATTATTGAAATTCATATTCATGCTCCTAAAGTTAGTGTTGAAGATGTGCATTGCAAAGTGTCTAGTCCAGATTTATATAAAAGTATTGATGAAGCAATTGATAAAACCTTGAAAATTTTACAAAAAGAAAAAGACAAAGCCTTAAAGTCTTAATGCGAAAGTATAGATTCGTTTTAAAAAATAATCCAAGCGAAAAAAGTCTAATTGATGATTTAGAGCAGGTTTTTCAAATACGAAAAGTTTTAAGACTTGCTTTGGGTGATTATATTGAAGGACTTTGGCAAAATACAGTTTTTCGCTTGAAAATTATTTGTTTGGAAAATAAGCAAATTAAATTTGAAATAATTGATGAAATCAGCCAAGTCAATCATCTTAAAACTAAAATTAATCTTTTATTACCCATTTTAAAAAATCCAGATAAAACGGAATTAATTCTGCAAAAAGGTACTGAACTTGGCGTACATGAGTTTCAGTTTATTGATTTTGAATATTCGGTCAAACAAAATTATAATTCACGAAAAACC
>CANLFK010000111.1 GCA_947489925.1 Candidatus Caenarcanales bacterium | reverse complement strand
TTTCAATTTTTCCAGTATATGCTCGATAATTATTTGCTCCAGAAGTATTTATATGCAATATATTTTGTATAGGAAATCTTAAATTAGCTAAGTTTAAATTACTATTATTAATATTTATATTCTCTAATAAATACATTAAATCTTTTCCTTGATACCAAAGTGTTTTATCAGAATGATTAATTAAATTATCGCCGTTTAAGGTACTAGTCGGAATAAAATCAATTTGTTTAATATTTAATGTTTTGGTATAAATTATAAATTCTGATTTAATTTTTTCATAAATTTCTTGCGAATAATTCACTAAATCCATTTTATTTATACAGACAATTAAATGTTTAATTTCTAATAAAGAACATAAAAAAGTATGTCTTTTGGTTTGCTCTTGGATACCTTTACTAGCATCAATTAAAAGAATAGCGGTATTAACTCCAGAAAGCCCAGTAAATGTATTATGAGTATATTGAAAATGACCGGGGCAATCAATAATAATAAATTTTCTTTTTTGTGTTGAAAAATAACGATAAGCAATATCAATAGTAATACCTTGTTCTCTTTCACTTTTCAATCCATCGGTCAGCAGAGCATAATTTAAATTTTTATAACCTTGTTCAGTACTAATTTTTTCTAATACTTCTAATTGATCATCATAAATGGCTTTACTGTCTAGCAAAAGTCTGCCAATTAAAGAACTTTTACCATCATCAATATTTCCAATAATTGCAAACTTTAATAGAGTTTTTTCTTTATTCATCAAAAATAACCTACTTTCTTTCGGTCTTCCATTGCCGTATCTGAGCCTTTATCATCTATTCTTGAACTTCTTTCACTTACTTTACTATTTTGAATTTCTTTGATAATTTCACTTATTGATTTAGCGGGTGATTCAAAAGCAGAAGTACAAGTCATATCACCGACTGTTCTATAGCGAATATTTAATATTTCGGTTGGTGGCTTTTGCAAAAATTGTATGAATTGACTCATTGCATATATATTTCCCTGATGTTTAAATACTTCTCTTTCATGCGAAAAATACAAAGATGGTAATTCTATATTTTCTTTTTTTATATAAAGCCAAATATCTTCTTCTGTCCAATTACTTAGCGGAAATATTCTAAAATGCTCATCTGTAGCTTTTCTGCCATTAAATAAATTCCAAAATTCGGGTCTTTGTTTTTTAGGATTCCATTCGCCAAAACTATTTCTCAATGAAAATATTCTTTCTTTTGCTCTGGCTTTTTCTTCATCTCTTCTTGCTCCACATAAACAAGCATCTATTTTTAATTCTTCAATTGCATTTAAAAGCGTTATACTCTGACAACTATTTCTGGAAGGAATATCTCCTGCTGTTTCAGCTGTTTTGCCTTGTTTAATCGAATCTTCAACTTGTTTAATAATTATTTTGAATTCATGTTTTTTGGCAATTTTATCTCTAAATTCTAAAGTTTCAGGAAAATTATGCCCAGTATCAATATGTAATAAAAAAACCCCTGATTTTGCTGGATAAATGGCTTTTCGCAGTAAATGAAATAAAACAGTTGAATCTTTACCGCCCGAAAAAAGCAAAGCTATACGGCTAAACTGTGATAAAGCCTCTCTAATAATATAAATTGCTTCATGCTCAAGATTATCTAAATGATTGAGTTGGCACCGCATATATTACTTTCTACTCAAAATATATAGTAAGTTCTTTCAGACAAACATTTAAGTCTTTTTGAATTTAACTAATAAATACCCAAAATTTTGAAGTAATCTTCACTTTTGCCAAAAACACACTCGAAAAATAAATTACCTTTGAATGAATAATGAATATACTTGATTTAAAATTTGTAAAGTTGTATTATTAAGATTAGATTAACAAGCTTTATCAAAATCTAATTAAAGTCTTTTATTAAAAATTTTTATTATTATGTCATTAAGTATTACCCAAAGTAAGAAAAATTCTAAAGTATTCAGTGCTACTAGAACTCGCTCAGTAACAAAAAGTAATAAAATTACTAAGTCAAATTTATTGACAAGGTCTAAAACGCAAGTTTCACCTGGTCTTTTGGTTACAGATATTGTTTTAATAGGTGGATTATTTTTCTTAAGTTCTTTATTTTCAATTGCTGGCGGTTTATTATTAATTGGTGGCGGGATTTGGATACTTTCTCAATTTAAATTTGTGCGAGATTTTATCAAGGCTTTACATAAAGAGGTGATTAAAGATTGAAATTCTTGTAAATTAAAAAATAATTAAATACTTATAATTCAAAATGATTAAAGAGATAAAGGTCTTTTGATGAGGGCATTAAATACTTAATTCAAGCTTAAGACTTATAAATTACTCTAAATTTAAGGTTTGTAGGTGTTAGAATGAAACGAGTGATCTGAATTTAACAAGATCGGAGAATTAATGAGAAAGACAAAAGATAAAGTAGAATTAAATTTAAATCATAATCAAGCTGAAAACTTTATTTTAGAAGATACAGCTTTTCCAGCCTTAAGTGTTGGTATTGGTTTTGAAAGTACTTTAGAAGAAGAAGCTTTATTAGAAGTAGAAACTGAAACAAAAAGTTTATTATCAGATGAAACAATTGACTCTACTAAAGTTTATCTGAAAAATCTTAATAAAATACCTCTTTTGACTGCTCAAGAAGAAATTGAATTAGCCAGACAAGTTAAAGAAGGTAGCTTAAAAGCCAAAACCCAATTAGTTCAGCATAATTTGCGTTTAGTGGTTAGTATTGCCAAAAAATATATTAATAAAGGATTACCATTTATCGATTTAATTCAGGAAGGAAATATTGGTTTAATTAAGGCGGCTGAAAAGTTTGACCATACAAAAGGATTCAGATTTTCAACATATGCAACTTGGTGGATTAAACAAGGTATAACAAGATCATTGTCTGATAAGTCTCGTTTAATGCGTTTGCCAGTCCATATGGTTGAGCAGATGAATAATTTAAAAAAACTAAGAGAAAAAGGCAGTATGCTCCTTAAGAGAGAAATCAATGAAAAAGAATTAGCCTCTCTTATGGACTTACCAATTAGTCAGATTAAAAGATTAATGGCTAATATGCAAAGCCCAATTTCTTTAGACTTTAAAATTCATGATGATGATTCTGAAGGTGTATTATCTGATTTGATACCAGATACCAAAGCGGAATCACCAGAAGCTCATACTTTTAATCAAAGTTTATCTAATACAATTAATGAATCTTTAAGTAAATATTTAAATAATGAGGAAAAGCAAGTTGTAGAATTGCATTATGGCTTATACGATGGACATAAATATACGCTGCGAGAAGTGGCTGAAAAAATGCAAATTTCGCATGAACAAGCTCGAAGAGTACAAGCTTCTGCCTTGAAAAAACTCAGACATCCAAATGTAATTTACTTTTTAAAACCTTTTTTTGATAGTCAAGAAGAAATTTAAAATATTAAAGTTGCTCGGCTAATTCCATAATTTCAGTGGCATAATCACCAGCATTTTCAATCATCGGGAAATTATGCCAAGCTGGAATTGATTTAATTAATAAATTGGGATTTTTTATTTCACTAAAGATTTGTTTGTTTTTGCGATCTTCTTCATTATTTCCTAGTAATAAAATAGTTGGGATTTCTAAGTTATTCAAGGCTATTTTGAGGTCTAATTCAGCTAATTGGGCAATTTCTTTATAAGATTTACAATTCTGAAAAGCCTCAAAAAATACTTTTAAATATTGCTTAGAAACATATTGCGAAAAGAAAAAGCTTTTATTTAAATCTTGAAAAGCTTCCATAGAAAGAAAATTATTTTTCAAATTCAATAAAAAACCCTGATTCAGCCAAGAATTATTATTAGAAGGTGAATGCAAAATTAAGGATTTTACGGGAAAAAGTTTGGCATATTTTAAAGCTAATAAAGCTCCACTTCCATGTCCCAAAAGCACTAAAGGTAAATTATCTTGATTAAATAAATTTATTTCATGATTAAGATGAATCAAAAAATCATTAATATTATTCAATTCGTCCTTCCAGTGAGAACCCGCACAACCGGGCAAATTCAAAGCCGCAAAATTAATAGAATCTTGCCAAAAAGGTCTTAAAAGATCAAAATGAAAAGCCCCACCACCATTATTATGAATAGCAATTAAAGTTTGTTTTTTCATATAAGTTTTTCCAGTAATTTGTTGGCGGCATTTAAATAGGCTTTAGCGGAAGCAACTAAAATATCAGTGTCTGCCGCATAACCAGTATAAACTTTATTTTGGTGTTTAAGCCTTATGGTAACTTCTCCTTGTGCGTCAATTCCTTCGGTAACTGAGTGAACTGAAAATTCAATTAAGTCAGCAGGAATATTAATTAATTCTTTCATGGCTTGGTAAATCGCATCTACTGGACCCGTTCCCAAGGCTGATGTTCTTAATAAGGTATTTTGTTTTAAATCTTTAATTTCAACTGAAGCTGTTGGTAAGCCAGTTCCGCAAGCAATTTGCAATCTTTCCAAAACAAAAAATGTTTCAATAACAGACTCTCTTTGTCTTTCATCCACAATTGAAATTAAATCTTTATCTGAGACTTGCTTTTTTTTGTCAGCTAATTCTTTAAACCGTGCATATGCTGATTCCAGCTCGGCCGTCTCCAAATCATAGCCTAATTCACCCAAGCGAGATTTTAAAGCATGCTTGCCCGAACGAGGTCCAAGAGGTAATTTATTTGTTTTTAAGCCAATTTCAGCGGGGTCAATAATTTCATAGGTACTTTTATTTTTTAAAACTCCATCCTGATGAATACCAGATTCATGTGCAAAAGCATTTGCTCCAACAATGGCTTTATTTTTTTGGACTGGAAAACCAGTTAAATTACTTACCAAATGACTAGTTCTGGCAATTTCAACCGTATTAATATTAGTAAATAAATCAAAAGTTTTTTGTCTAGTTTTTAAAATCATAACAATTTCTTCTAAGGCACAATTTCCAGCTCTTTCACCTAGCCCATTAATTGTGCATTCAACTTGCCTAGCTCCATTCAATAAAGCCGCCAATGAATTAGAAACTGCTAAACCCAAATCATTATGACAATGCACTGAAATAATAGCTTGATTTATATTTTTAACGGTTTCTTTGATTGACTTGATTAAATGCCCAAACTCAAAAGGAGTAATATAACCAACAGTATCTGGAATATTAATAGTTGTTGCACCAGCTTCAATAACAGCTTCTATCAATTCAAATAAAAATTCTGGATTTGCTCTGCCAGCATCTTCAGCCGAAAATTCAATATCTTGAGTGATTGACTTGGCAAATTTAACCATTTTGACTGCTTTTTCAAGGCATTGAGCTTTGGTCAATTTTAATTTATGCTCTAAGTGAATATCTGAAGCCCCAATAAAAGTATGAATTCTCTTTTTTTCGGCTGGTTCTAAGGCTAAGCCAGCTTTTTCAATATCAGCTTCCGTGGCTCTAGCTAATCCGCAAATAATTGAGCCTTTTACTTCCTGCGCAATTCGATTGACAGCTTTAAAATCTCCGCTGCTGGAATAAGGAAAGCCAGCTTCAATAATATCAACGCCTAATCTGGCAAGGGCATGAGCTATTTGTAATTTTTCCGCTTCATTAAGGCTAGCACCGGGCGACTGTTCTCCATCACGAAGAGTTGTATCAAAAATTAAAACCAGATTCGAATTACTACTCATTAATATTTCCCTTGATTTAGGTAAATTAAATTAATTCTCTCATAAAGTAAAGCTAAGTAGTAAGATCAAAAACACATAACAAAATATACTTTATGATTACTGCTTGCTTGCTAAGAGGCAGAATTGAGGATTTTTAACACTTATACAATATTGTAGTCGTGGCGGCGATTAGATCAAATAATCGTTTATTGAGAATAAAATGCTATAAAAATATTTAACTCATAAAGGTCATAAAGTTTTCCCTTCATTTTAAAGGACTTATTTATGAAATTTCAGTCATTAAAATTCAAACATTTAATCGCTCTTTTTCTTTTTAATCAAAGTTTTAGTATTTTTGCAGAACCAATTTTACAAAAGCCCAATCAAGCTTCTGGTGCAAATATGGTGCAAAATAAATATTCTCCATCACCCGAAGCTACTCAGTGGGCAAATCGAGGAGTAGACTTAGCTGCTCAAGGAGATTATCCCGCCGCAATTGAAAATCTTTTTGAAGCTTGGAAACTTAATCCAGAAGCGTCAAATATTTATGCTAATAATTTAAGTATTGTTCATAATAATTATGCAAAGTCTTTAATCGAAAAAGGTAAAAAAGAAGAAGCTTTAAATCAATTTCGCAGAGCAGTTTTCTTTAATGAAGATAATAAAACTCCCGCTAATAATCTTGATGTTTTGTTTAAAGATTTAAAGATGAATCCTAATGATTTTCAATTAAGGCTTGAAACCGCTCAAAAACTAAGAAATAATGGTTTTATTCATGAATCAGTGGCGGAATATTTAAAAGCCTTAAGCTTAGCTAAAACTCCTAGTACCGAAGAATGGAAAACCAAATTAGAATTAGCTCAAATTTATCAGGTTTTATTTTCAATTTATGCTTCAAATCCAGTTGGCAAAGCCAGATTTAACCGTATGCAAATTTTGTGCAAACAATTAATTAATGCTAATAATAAAGACTTAAGACCTTATATTTTATTGGGCAGAGCTAATTTAATTGCCGAACAATTAGCCGAAGCGATTGAAGCTTTTGAAGGAGCTTTGAAAATTAATCCGAAAGATGGAAGTGCTTTGGAAGGTTTAATTGGAGCTTGGAAAAGAGTAGTTGAAATTGCTCCAAATGAATCAGCTAATCAATTAGGTTTGTCAAATGCTTTGATGAGAGCTGGTTTTACGGAAGAATCAAATAAATCTTTACAAAAAGCAAAAGCACTTGATCCAAAAAATCCCGAAATTGAAAAATTACAAAATACAGCCAAAGAATTAGACCAAGAATCCGAATTAGTTCGTGTTGCTGAAAGAGCCTTGGAAGCTCAAAAAGCTGGTAAATATGACCAAGCCATTGATTTGTACAAAATTGCTATTAATAAATTGCCTCCCAAACCAGAATATGCCAATATTTATTATAATTTAGGTTTAGCTTATCAAGCCAAAGGGCAGACTGAACTTGCTATTAATGCTTTTAATCAATCAATTAAATTAAATCCAAATAATCAAGATTCCCGCACAGCCATTGCCAAAATCAATCAGCAAGCTTTAGCCAATCGTAAAAAAATGTCAGAAGAAGCAGTTGCTTTGCAGGCTCAAGGTAAATTAAATGAAGCTATTGCTTTGTATCAAAAATTTTTAAAAGACTTTCCTAATGATGCACAGACTCATTTTAATTTAGGCACAGCTTATCAAGAACAAAACAAAATGAATGAGGCTTTGCAAGAATATAAAAAAGCCGTCAAATTAGCACCAGAGAATAAAGAATTTAAAGAAGCGGTTAATAGTTTGGAAACAGCCATTAATAGTGGTGCATTCAAAGCCGCTCAAGCCAGAGATGTTTTGCAACAAG
>CANLFK010000110.1 GCA_947489925.1 Candidatus Caenarcanales bacterium | reverse complement strand
TATTATTTAATTGTATAATTTCGATATTTGCTTTACCAAAAAACCTAGACATTGTCTCTGAGCAAGATAATATTAATAATGAAAAGAAATTATTTTTAGGTAGTTTAAGTTTGTCTTATAGTTTAAATTTAGGTATTTTTTGGGCTTTATTATTATTGCCTTTTATATTTTCTAAAAGTGAAGTACAAAAATCTATAAAAAATGAAGCTGAAAAAGTTTATGAAAAGCTATCTGAACAAAAAAAACAAAAAGAAACTAAACAAAATACTAATCCAAAACAAATAGAAAAAAATAATAAAGAATTAACCAAAGAATTGAATTTTGATTTGCAATTAAGTAATGAAATTGATGGACTTAATGAATTTTCAGATAAAAAGTTTTCGCCAGCCATAAAGCCAATTCCAAAGCCAGAAATTAGTTTTAATAAAGGAAATAGACCTTTACCCGAAAAGAAAAATTATATTAAAGAATATTCACGCAAAACTAAAAGCTATTCAGAATATATAACCGCTAAAGTTAGAGAAAATGAAAGAGATGAATTAGTCTGGCAAAAAGCTCCAAAGCCTTATTCAACTGTTATGAGATATAAGGTTTCAGTTGATGGAATTATCTCAGATATTGAAATTGTTGAACCATCAAATGATTTAAAAACTGACTCAATTGTTATTTCAGTTATTGAATCAATGAATCCACTATTAAAACCAAAAAATGGAAAACCTTATTTAATTACTGAATTATTTTGGAATACTCAAGGAAAAGCGGACTTAGACACTGATTTAAAAATAAAATTATCTCAATATCCAGATGGACGAGTAATTGAAGAATTATAAATTGCTTTTTAAGTCAAACTGATAACCAAAATAATGCGTGATAAATTTATTCGCATAAAAATACAAAAGTATATAAGACAAACAAGCCAAAAAGACGGGCAGGGCATATGGTTTTTTGCTAGAACGCTTTAAGCTTTTAAAATGAGAGACAATATTATTAAATTTTTCTTTAAGCGGAAATGGAAGCCTTAAAAATAAATAAAAAGTCCAAATCCAATTGAGCGGAAATAAAATAGCTCCGTCCCAAAAAGCGGTTAATGCAAAAATCCATAAAAAACCTTTAAAACCCATAATCATACCCAAAGCCGCTAATAATTTAATATCTCCGCCACCAGCCAAGCGAAAAAGAAAAAAAGGAAATAAAATAAAAAAACCTACCAAAAAGCCTAATAAGCCACTTTTCAAATATTCAAAACTAATAAAAAGTAAAATCAATCTGGCTAAAAAAGCAATTCCAAATCCAGTTAAATTATACCAATTCGGGATTTTACGATTTTTGAGATCAAAATAAGCCGCTCCTAAAGAAAATGCCAAAGCAATAAAAACAAAAGACAAGCTAAAAAAAGTTGTTTCATCTGGGGTTTTCATTTGTAAAAAGTATATTTATTTTATGTTTGAGGGAAGAGAAAATTCATTGGCTGGGTGAGCTACAAAAGAGCGTTCTGGATATTTATAACAAATTTGTTTAATAACTGAAACCATTTCACTAGCGGCTGGAGATAATAAATTTTTGGGCTTGCAGGTTAAACCAACCATTCTGAAAATTCTAATATCTTTAAATTTAATTCTTTTTAATAAACCCAAAGAAAGCTCAGTCAAAACAGCAGTTGGAGGCAAAATAGTAATTCCCTTTTCTGAATACATTAAAACATTTTTGACAGAACTAATACGGTCAAGCTCAATGGCTGGCATCGGACAAAAACCTTTTTGCTCGCAAGCTTCATTAATTAAACGCCTTAAACCATTTTGATTATTAGCTAAAATCCATTCATATTTATTCAAATCAATTAAATTTACTGATTCAATATTTTGTCTTGCCCATTCATGCTTACTCGAAACTATTACTTCAAGATCTTCATCAAATAAGTTTTCAACATTTAAATTATTTTCTTCCTGAATTGGCAAAGTAACAATGGCTAAATCAAGTTCTCCATTTTGCAATCTTTGTATGCTCTTAGAAGTCATTGCTTCGGTTACTCTTATTTTAATGTCTGGAAACTGCATTCTAAATTCACGAACTAAATCAGCCATCAAAACCGTTGCAACCGTTGAAGACATAGCAATTGAAACTGAGCCTCTCTCCAAACCTCTTAATTCCTCAATTACTTCAACAGTACGGTCTACACATTCTAAAACTTCAATTGTATGTTTTCTCAATAATTCACCAGCTTCGGTTAAGGTTACTTTTTTATTGTCTCGATTGAAAAGAGTTACTCCAAGCACAAATTCAAGATATTTTATTTGCTGACTAATAGCCGGCTGAGCTACATGAATTTCTTCGGCCGCCTTAGTAAAACTCAAATTATCGGCAACCGCTAAAAAATATTCAAGTTGTTTTAATTCTATTTTACGCATTAGGATTAAGGAATTAAAGCCTTAAAAATATAAAGTACATTAAAATATTATAATCCTAAAAAGCAAATTTTAAATTTTTAACAGAATTATTACAAAAAACAATAAAAGATTGTAGAATACCTAGTAATTTGAATTTAATAAATCAAAACATCAAGGAGAAAATTTTGATAGAAGTTACCCGTGAAGATCAAGAACCAATCGATAATTTAATTAGAAGATTTAGGAGACAAGTAACTAAACAGAAAATCTTGCAAGAAGTTAAACAAAGAGCTTTTTTCGTTTCAGAGTCAGTCCAAAGAAGATTAAAAAAACGCCGTAATGAAAGAAAGAAAAAACGCAGAGTAATTGTTAAATAAACCGTATAATCAAATATAAAAATGCCCGCCAATCAAACTGTAGGCTATGAAATTGCTGATATTAATTTAGCCTCTCTTGGAAAAAAAAGAGTTGAATGGGCTGCAAGAGAAATGCCAGTTTTGGCTTCAATTCGTGATAACTTTGCTAAAACTAGACCTTTAGCTGGAAAAAAACTAATTGCTTGTTGCCATATAACGGCTGAAACTGCAAATTTAGCTTTAGCCTTAAAGGCTGGTGGTTGTGAAGCCATCTTAATTGCTAGTAATCCGCTTTCAACCCAAGATGATGTGGCGGCATTTCTGGTTAAAGAGGCTGGGATTTCAACATATGCAATTAAAGGCGAAAGTACTGAAACCTATAATAAACATTTGCGTTTGGCCTTAAATTTTAAACCAGATTTGATTATTGATGATGGCGGCGATGTTATAGCAACTTTATTAAATGAGTTTCCAGAACAAGCCAAAAAAATAATTGGTAGCACTGAAGAAACAACGACTGGTATTACAAGACTTCATTCTATGGAAAAAGCGGGAGTTTTACCTTTTCCAGCTATGGCAGTCAATGATTCATTAACAAAGCATATGTTTGATAATCGTTATGGAACTGGTCAATCAACTTTAGATGGAATTATTAGAGCGACAAATATTTTATTGGCTGGTAAAACTTTGGTAGTAGTTGGTTTTGGTTGGTGTGGACGGGGAATTGCCCAAAAAGCTCGTGGTATGGGATGTCAGGTTATTATTACTGAAATTGACCCAATTAAAGCTTTGGAAGCAGTTATGGAAGGATATAGAGTTATGTCTTTAATTGAAGCGACTGAATTTGGCGATATTTTTGTAACTGTTACTGGTGGTTATCATGTCATTGATACAGAACATTTAATGGCAATGAAAGATGGTGCAATAGTTTGTAATTCTGGACATTTTGATATTGAAATTAATTTAGAAGGATTAAAAGAAAACACTAAAAGCATTGAAGAAATAAGACCTTTCACTCAAGAATATAAGTTGCAAAATAATAAATCGGTTTTTGTTTTAGGAGAAGGTCGTTTAATTAATTTGGCTGCAGCTGAAGGGCATCCGCCTTGTGTTATGGATTTGAGCTTTGCTAATCAGGCTTTAGCTATTGAATACTTAATTAAAAATAATGGACAATTAAAAGCGGGTTTACACAAATTACCAGCCGAAATCGATTTTGAATTATCTGATTTAAAGCTCAAAGCCCTTAATATTAAAATTGATAAATTAACTGAAGAAATGAAAGTTTATAATAATTCTTGGCAGTCTGGTACTTAACATTAATTATTTAACTTTGTTTTTAAGTTTAGTAGAGATAAGCCTAAATTAATTAATGTAATTTTGTGTAAATAATAATTAATGGTTTGAATTTTATTATTAAAGAAGATGATTAAAAATTTTCCTGTGCTTAGTATAAAAGAGAAAACTAAAGACTTATTTCAAGTTATACAGAAGTCATTAATAGATCTTGAGTATAAAGTACAAATAAGTTTTACTGAATTTGAAGATATTTTACTTTTGGATATTTCAGATGATTTTCATTTTTTAAAATTTGCTTTAGAAGACAATTTAGACTTTATTGAAATTTCTTATACTGGTCAGGATATTAATCCTTTAATAGCTGGAAATATCGAGCTAGACGGGAAGTTTACTTGTTTTATCGAAAAACTTTATCTGGAAAATAATCAGTGGGTTTATCATGAATTAAAAAATAATACTAATTCTGCTCCTAATCATTTTGTCTTTAATGAAGAAATTTTAATTAATAGTCTGTTAAAAAAATTATTTAAGAAACATTAAACCGTTTTCTTTTTAAGGCTAATTTAGTTTTTTCAATAATATTTTCAGTATTCAAACCATATTCCACTAATAATTGATCTAAAGTACCACTTTGCCCAAAACGGTCTTCAATTGCCACTGATTCTTGTGGAATAAATTTATTAATATTTTGACCAATAATTGCTGAAATTAAACTATTTACCCCATTTACCTTATTATGCTCTTCCGCTACAACCACTGCTCCAGTTTTTTCAATACTTTTTAAAATTGTTTCTTTGTCTAAAGGCTTAACGGAGGACAAATTAATAATCTCAACCGAAATATTTTCTTTTGCTAATTCAGTTGCGGCTTCTACTGCTTTGTGTAACATAATTCCTAAAGCAATAATTGTTATATCTTTTCCTTCCCTGACAATCTTAGCTTTTCCCCATTCATACTTGAAATTTGCTGAATCAAATATAACTGGTACTGCTGGGCGTCCTAAGCGAATATAAACTGGACCTTTATGCAAAAAAGCCGCTTCAATTATTGCCTTGGTTTCAACGGCATCCGCTGGCACTAAAACGCTCATTTTGGGAATAACGCTCATAATGGCAATATCTTCAATAATTTGATGACTAGCTCCATCTTCTCCTAGCGTAATTCCAGCATGCGTAGCGGCAATTTTTACATTAAATTCATTATGAGCTACCGAATTTCTAACTTGTTCCCAAGCTCTACCAGTCGCAAACATCGCAAAACTGGAAGAAAAAGGAATTTTACCAGCCAAAGCCAAACCAGCCGCTGTCGAAATCATGTTTTGCTCGGCAATTCCCATATTAAAGAATCGCTCTGGATAAGCATTAGCAAACTTATTAGTATTAGTCGAACCACTTAAATCAGCGTCCAAAACAACTAAGTCAGAATATTTTCCGCCAAGTTCAAGTAGTTTTTCACCATATGCTTGCCTAGTGGCTATTTTTTCAGACATTTTAATTTCTCAATTGAACAGGCATTAGTAAGTATAAATATTCAAAATTATTTTTATTTTCAGCATTCTCTTCAGTATTGTCATTATCATCTTTTTGCAATGAAAGAACAATTGGTTTCAAAGGCTCAGACATTTTAATTTGAACCAGCTTTGTGTCTAAATTCCTTAAACATTCAGCCATATAAAGCACATTAAAAGCAATTGAAAAATCTTGCCCTTCATAATTTACCATATCTAATTGGTCTTCAGCTTCTCCCAAGTCTGGAGTTTGAGCGGAAATATTTAAAACACCACTCTCTTCAAATAAAAGCTTAACGACTTTACTTTTTTCATTAGCCAAAACCGAAACTCTCTCGAGAGCTGATAATAAATTAACTCTTTCCACAATGGCGGTATGCGAAAAATTAAGTGGAATTAATTGTTGATATTTAGGATAATTTCCATCAATTAAACTTGAAGATAAAGTTCTGCTGGCAGTCTTGAAAACAATTTGAGAAGAATTAGGCACATAACATTTAACAAATTCTTCATCTAAGCCACTAATCATGCGGGAAAATTCATTAATAGAACGAAATGGAATAACTACTTTTTTCTCCTGAGTGAAAGTAGCATTTTCAATTTTATAATAAGCCAATCGACTACCATCAGTGGCGGCAATTTCCAAGCCCTTAGGGCTAATTTCTAAGCAAATTCCATTTAAAATACTATTGGCTTCTTTTTTATCAGAGGCAAAATTAACTAAATGAGTGGCTTCTTTCAGGCTTTTAATCGGCAATTCAAAACTTTCTTCAGTATTGTCTGATTGAATATTTAAAAATTCCCGTGGAAATTGATCAGCCGATAAACCCTTAATTTCAAATTTAGAACGACCACAAGCAAAAGTAATAACTTCTTTATCAGTGCATTGCAAAGTTAATTCTAAACGAGGTAATTTGCTAACTAATTCTTGAGTTTTTTGGGCTGGAAGAGTGATTTCGCCGGGAGTTAAAACTTGAGCTGGAATTTCAATTGCCAAGGATAAATCTAAATCAGTGGCGGCTAAAGTTATAGTTTGATTTTCTTGGTCAGCTTTTAGCAAAATATTACTTAAAACTGGTTGTATTCCATGTTTAGCCACTGCTCGTGATACTAAAGAAATAGCTTGATTAAAGGTTTCTTGATTAACTTTGACTAAAACAGCAGTTAATTCGGCGGTAGAAGAATTCATAAAAAAACTTAATTAACAAATAATGATAAAAATTAAGTATACAATCGAAAGCTTTATAAATAAAGAGAAAAGCATTTATGAAAATCTTAATTCTGCGTTTAAGCTCATTTGGCGATATTATTCACACTTTACCAATTTCCACTTTAATAAAAAATCTTTTTCCGAACGCCGAAATACATTGGCTTGTAAAAGAAGAATGGGCTGACTTATTAGAAAATCATCAAGACATTAATTGTATTCATAAATTGTCAAATTCATTTTTCGATTATTTAAAAACAATTAAAGATTTAAGAAAACAAAAATTTGACTTAATCCTTGAAATGCAGTCTTTACTGAAAACTAGTATTTTAGCTTATTTAATTGGAGCTAAACAAATAGTTGGACTAGACCCAGCCCGTGAAAGTTTGGCTAAATATTTCTGGACAGAAAGAATAAAAACAATTGATATTTTAGATGATAAATTACATATTATAGAAAGGAATTGTCAAATTTTAAAAAGCAAGTTCTTCGGCAATTTAAGCTCTCAGAGAATCAAAAATTTATTAGAAGAAACCAAGACTTTAGATTTATTTAAAATGCCAATTGAATTAAACAATAATGATTCTCCCCTCGCTGTGGACGGAGAGGGGCTGGGGGTGAGGTTTATAAACCCAGAAAAAGAATTCATTGCTTTAGCACCCGAAACAAGATGGATTAGCAAAAATTGGGATATTGAAAATTGGCAAGATTTAGCAAATCAATTAAGTTTACAATCAAAATATCAAGTAATTATTTTAGGGTCTCAGGCAATTAAGTCATGTTTTAAA
>CANLFK010000109.1 GCA_947489925.1 Candidatus Caenarcanales bacterium | reverse complement strand
ATTGAAGATTCTACAAATTCAAAAATATATAACTTAGATTATCAGGAAGCGCAAGCCACTAAGGATTTAAGTAAGCTTATTAAGTTTTATAAAAAATATAAAAGTTCTCCTTACCCTAACGTATCTGTAATAAAGATTAAACTTTTTACAATGTGGGAAGAGGCAATCACTAAGTATTCTTACATTCCAGAAGTAAACGATCTAATTGATTTTATAAATGAGTTCAATACAGTGCCTGTAAGTTCATTTAATAAGGTAATAGAGGCAACTAAAATAAGGATTGCCAAAAATACAGAAGCTATTAAACAGGAACTTATTAAAAATATAATAAATGAAAGTACGGAAGGAAATATCTTTTATTCAAAACTAGATAATTATAAAAAGTTAAATCTTATAAAAATAATAGCCAATAAACTTAATATTAAAAATTCAAGTACGAATGCTGAAATTTTTAATAATTTAAAAAAGTATAATGTTGAAAATATTCCAAGTTTACTAGATTACTTTGCTGCTTTTCATGAAAACTTTACAATAAACAATGCGTATGTTGAAACAAGCCTTCCAAGTTCGGATCTGGCTTTTCAAATTAGTTATACTTCTAACGGTGTAGTTTCTAAATTAGTATTGTGGGATTCAAATAGTCGATCATATAAGGAAGTGGAAGAATTCAATACAAATAATGCTACCTGTAAAACGATCAAAACCAATTATGGGGTTGTTGCATTTAGTACACCCTTTATTTCAGCAGCATATTCCAATGTTTATAGCATAAGATTTTATGGATTTAAATCCACCGATAGTTATTGTTGTCCAAGCTATGAAATTGAATTAAGTTGCAATTTTATTAACAATCAACTCGAGCCAGCTGCTGCTCCAACAATAAGAAACACTGGAGGGAATGCTAATTCCACTCCTCAATTAACTAATTATTTAAACATTGGTTCAAATATCAATAGGGCCTTATTAGTAAATTTAACTTCAAATAACTTCAATAATTAAATCACAAACAATAATGAAATCTATATTACAGGGTATTGGCATTATTTTTACACTTATTGCCTCATTTTTAGGCTGTTTGTACTTCCTTAATGGTGACATTATGATAAGTGCATTTATAACAAGTATCATAGTCGTTGTTCTGTATTTTTTACAAGAAACATTTATCAAGAAAAAAGCAACCATTTCAAAAAATAAATTGTCTTCTACTTCAATAATTTTATGGACGCTTTATTTATTATTAAGCATACCCATCACATTTGCTTTAATTCACGCATTAAATGTTGAATTAAATGAAAAAAAGAATATTCAACAAATTGCAGCAGCAAAGCAAGAAGACCTAACAAGAATGGTTGACAAATTTAATGCTGAATATAATACTTACTTGTCAAGATATGAATTACAAGCAAAAGTGAAGTTGCAAAATTATAAATCTAGCCATGATCCAAAACTAAGAGACACGTTACAAACACCTCCATACGAGGCGGCTCCCTCTTTCTTTGAATTACAAGAGGCTAGTGTTGATACTCAAGCTAGGTATATGAAGAAAGCATTATTTAACAAGCTTGATAGGTTTGAATTAGGCGTAAAAGATACTATTAATGCCTATAAGTATAAAACGGTTTTTTCTAATTGGTCTAGGGTTCAATTGAGCCTTGCATCTACAGAATTAGACAGGCTATTAAGTCAAAACCATAAAAATATGGTCGATACATTAGCACAAGTAACTCATGGTAATGCCCCCGCTTTTCAATATAATTACAACAAAGAAGTAATTTCAATAAATCAGCCCAAAGAGTTATGGATAAAAAATAAGCCCTATGGTTTATTAATTATTGTTTTCTTATTTCACATTTTAATTCTCTTACCTTATATCATTGAACCAGTTGCGGGAAGGTATATTACTCCCAAAAAGGGAAATAACACAGCTGGTGGTGGCATACAACTTTAATATTAAACAAGCATGAAAGCATTAGACAAAAAACAGGTTTTAACCCGAATAAACAGCTTAAAGCTGCAGGAGTTAATTGAACTTATTGACTCCGGAGATATTGCGTTGGACGAAATGATTGCAGAGGGCCTAAGTGAAAATATGGCAGGTGACATTAAAAAACATTATGATTCAAAAAAGCAAAATACAATTAATGAAGGCGAAGCCATTGCATTGTGCCAACAAATTGAAAATGGGGACTTTAGCGCAGTGGAAATTAAAAACCATCTATTAAGTGAAAAAATAACCGAAAGTTATTTATTAAATCATACTTCCTTGAACGAGAATTTGATTGATAAAATAAAATATTTTGAAAAAAGAAGAACCGATTTTAGATCTTGGCAGCAATTACCCCCTTTAGAACAAAATCGGACCGACTTATATTTTTTCGGTCAACCAGGTTCTGGGAAATCTTGTATTTTGGCAAGTGTTTTCTATTTCCTAAAACAAAATGGTTTAATTATAAATGATGCACATAATCCACAAGGTAATATTTATAGAAACCAACTAACCGATGAAATTGAAGTAGGTATTTTACCGGATTCCACGCAAAGAGACGGTGTAAACTATATTCCTATTGAGTTAAGAAACACCACTAATGAATCGTATAAGCATCCATTAAATTTTATTGAAATGAGTGGTGAGTTATTTAATGAGGCCTATCAATCAGGCATTAACAATGAGAACCTTGCTGCAAAGCAATACCTTGATAATAAAAATAAAAAATTAATTTATTTTGTGTTAGACTATTTCAACGATAAAAGAGGGATTAATCAAGGCGGAGTTAGCCAGTCAAGCAAAATGGAACATATCTTAAGTTTGCTTGATCAATTTGGAACCTTAAATAATACCGACGGTATTTTTATTGTGCTAAGTAAGACCGATCTTTTTCCTAAGGGCGTAGATAGAAATCAATATGCACTTGAATTTTTACAAAAAAAATATTTACAATTTTATAATAACATCAAGGAATTACAGAAACAATATAAGTTTGAGATAAAACTTTATCCATATTCAATTGGTGAGGTTAAGTTTAAGGATTTATTAACAGAATTTAATACGACATCTCCATTAGAATTGATCCAAGACGTTTTAAATTACACGTTTGTATCTAAAAAACCATGGTATAAAATATTTTAGTTAATTAATTATGCAAAATAACGATAAAATATATTTTATTATTTCTGGTATAAGAGATGGATTTAAAAAGTCACATCTATTATGTAATAATAATATAGCTGAAGTCATAGACTATATTGACGATAGACGTCAAATTTCAAATAGTGCAATTGATCGTTTCTATACAATCGAAAAAACCCCAAACTATACTTTAGCCACGGTGTTTAACCCCAACACAAAAGATCAGGTTGGAAGAAAAGCATACGTAGCCATAAGTTTATTTGTTAAAAAAGATTGTATCATAAAAGGAGGATTACTTGAAACATTAAATCACTTAATGTCCTATTATGAAAGTAAGCAAAGAAATGAAGCTGTTAATATGTTCACCGAACAAATGTTTGAGGCAGAATATGAAAACCTTAGTGTTGAAAAAGCAAATATAAAACAAATCGTAAATGGCAAAAGACAAGGTTATTTTATTTATGAAGCACTTAATGCCATAAATGAACATTTTGACTACCCAGAAATTAATGGTTATAAAATAGTATACTTTTTAAGTGCAAATAATACCGCTGTTATCAATGAATTAATTTCATACGAAGAAGTTAAAAGCTTTCCACAAAGTATACTATTTCAAATTTCAGATTTTAACACCATTAAATATGATTTATTAATTAACAATGAGTCCTATGCTACTGCAGGAATGTTAAGCGTGGGCAACCACCTTAAGGTTGTAGCTCATCAGGGGGATAAAATAACCATTGTTAAAAAACAAAATAATCTTTCGAAAAATATTAATATTTCTTTTAACGGAGAAACGATCGGTGTTTATAGTTATTTTCCTGAGGAAAAAATGCAACAAGTATCTGGTGGAATAAGCATTCCAGTAGGTGGCGGTAGTATAAATGGCCCTAAGCAAGTTGATGCTAGAAAGAAAAAAGTCGATAAAATTTTAAAAATTGCTATCCTATTGTTGTTGGTAGCTATTGTTGTGATTGTTTTAAATATTAATGGAGTTTTTGACCCTAAAGTCACTCAGACTCCAACGGGTGAGACACAGACTCCAACGGGTGAGACACAGACTCCAACGGGTGAGACACAGACTCCAACGGGTGAGACACAGACCCCAACGGTAAAGACACAGACCCCAACGGTAAAGACACAGACCCCAACGGTAAAGACACAGACCCCAACGGGAAAGAACACCGGCACTAACAATAAAACAGATGCAGAGCTTGCTTTAGAAAGTGAAATAAAAGCCTTAGAAAAAAAAATAAGTCTAGAAAAAAATGCAACAATAAAAACTAGCCTAAGAGAACAATTAAGTAAGCTAAAAAATAAAAGACCATGAATAAAAATCTAAAACCGTTTCTTTTTATATTAGTAGCTGCATTAGTTATAGGAACTACAGTTATTTATGATAAATTTTTTAATGATGATGGTGGTGGTGGTGGTGGTGGTGGTGGTACTCCAACAAATACTACTAGTATAAATTTTCCCGTAACTGATTTTAAAGATAAATGTAATTTACTAGGTGATCAACCATGGAACCCAAATGAGTATACAAACTTAAAAATGGATCTAGAAACAAATAGTAAATCAGGCATAGGTCTTTCTAATGAAACCGCTAAAGAGTTATTCATGTTATTAGAGCATAAATATGCAAAATCAATGTATATAACATATGAAAACTGGATAGATAAAGAGGGCCAAACTAATATTAGCGACTTATATAATGCGATGTTTAAACAATCAAGCTTACCTGGCTGTAAAGCTATATTAGATACGGCAATTTACGTTTATAACAAATATCAATTAGCGGTAAACTTACCCAATAGAGTTACTGAAACAATAAACTCGGAATATAATGTTTTAAATATTGATCAATTAAAAGATGAAATAAATAATTTGTGTAATACGCCTCAAATTGCTGTTTTTCCAAATATTGCATCAATTTCTAAGAATGAACCTGGACGATTGGATGATTTTTCTGATTATTATTCTAAAATCTATCCATGGATTCAATATTATAACGACAACAATTCGGTACCTGATGAGTTAAAAGAATATTGTCTAAATGGCAAATACGGAAAACGCACTAATATATATCTATATTACTCTAACCTATTTACATCCAAATTTTGCAACTAAACACAAATAAACATGAAAAAAATAATTATATTAATACTAGTACTACTAAATTTTAAGTTTGGTATAACGCAAACAAAATATGATTCTCTTACGTTTTTAAAATTTGAGAAAATTAATTCAAATATAGAACACTTGCTCGCTAAAACTGACTCCTTAAGTTTTATTTATAAGCAAAAAACGGATTCAATTAATGATTTAAAAAACAATTATAAATTAAAAGAAAAAGAAGTCAACTTAAAAGAAAAAGAAGTCAACTTAAAAGATTTGGAGATAATTAGTTTAGGTGCCAAAATTAGAGAGCAAAACAAGTCAGTAGATACAATAAACCAATATAAAATTTATCTACAATCTATTATTTCAGCTATTTTTAATGAACCTTATAATTTTAATCCTAAAATAATAAACACCGTCTTAGATCTAAAAAATAAATCTTATTTTACAAATAGTAAATATATTGATTCCCTTGATAAGTTTTATTCAATATGTTCTGGAATTACTGAAATATCTAAATATTTTGAAGAAGAGGCGTATAATAAGGATCGAGTTGTGAAATATAAAAATATCCTTGAGGCGTATCAAAAGGATGCAACTAAATATAAATTTAATAGACTGATTGAAGATATTGAATCTTCGAAATCTTTACTGGATCAATATTGTGAATCAACCAACAAAATTGTAAAAGAAATTTTGGCTACTAAAAATAATATAAAGGCAAGAGAATTAATTTTAGCCAATAAAGCAGAAGTTTATGCAGTTGATTATAAATATCTATTAAAAGTAATAAGCGATGCTAATAAGGACCCTGAATATCCCAAAAATAAGGAAGTAGAACTTTTTACTTGCCCAGTACATTAAAAATTAAACCATGAGCATAACCTTAATTGCGAATACGGGATTACAGTTTTTTACTTTTGAAACCAAAATTGATTTTGCCCTTCAAAAGGAAATAAAATTCAGATATATTGAGCGTTATGATTCTAGAAGAAGAAAATTTTGGCTAGACGAAGTAGTTGTGCTCAAAAAGGAGGAGGAGGATATTTTTGCTAGAAAAAGTGAAGTTGAGAAACTAGGTTTTCTTACACCCAAGGGAACACAGACCGATGATATTGATTTCACTAAATTTGAACATATTGCTCAGACCGATATTTTTGAAGTAGGTAACTTAAACCAGGCCTTTAAATATTTTGAAAAAAAGTGGATACCACTACCTTTTTTCAAAAAAAACAATATTAACAATAACTTTTTTGGCCCTACCGACTGGGTACGAATTTATTTTGAACGTACAAGTGATGTGGACATTAAAGTAATGTTATTAGTGGATACCTCTACAAGTAGCAAACCCGATGATTTTGTTAGCCCGTTTATACACGAAAATCCTAATGAAAATATTTATGGTATTTGCCCTAATGATCAACTTGCCATGTCTTTTGTAGATAGTTTAAATGGGTGCGAATGGGTAGAGGATTATATCACAAAATTATTTTACACTAATAACTTAACTCCAGAAAAGCCTTTTTTAAAGCATTTAGCGAACTATATTTTCTTAATCCGCTTTTTACGCAACAACGATAAATTACCAGACATACACCTGCTTTCTGATAAACTAGGTAGCGTTGATGTGGATTTGATTATAGACGTTGGAAATTCAAATACCTGTGCGGTATTATTTGAAAACGATCCGGATGGCAGTTTTAATTTTAACTCCGTTAAAAAAGTGAATATTCAGGATTTTAGCCAACCTTTTGTTCAACGCGATGAATCTTTTAGCACCCGAATTGTATTTAAGGAAGCTAGTTTTGGTGCTTTTAATTCCGAGTTGAATCAAAATAATAAGTTTCAATGGCCTAGCCCCGCCCGTATTGGTTTTGAAGCGGAGCGTATTATTAATGATGCAAATGTTGAATTAAAACTATCGCGTGAAGTAAGATCCTATAATTCAAGTCCTAAGCGTTATTTGTGGGATACAAAAACTTCACAAACTGAGTGGGAATATCATGCCGACGATGATAATAATGATGAGCGTATTCCTAAGCGCGTTTACAAGCGTGGCATTTCTGAACAAATAAAGTCAGATGGCAATATTTGTGAGGATGGAATATTTGGATCCAAATCACAATTTTCACGTAAGTCATTAATGACTTTTGTGTATTTAGAATTATTCTGTCAAGCATTAAGACAAATTAATTCACTTGATTTTAGAACCATACATGGAAATCCTTCCAAAAAAAGACAAATCAAAAGAATTATTATTTCCTGCCCTACAGCGATGACAAAGCAGGAACAAGTGAGTCTAAGAGAGTGTGCTGAGCAGGCAATGAGAATGATTAATAAATACAATGAAATCATCTTTAAGCTTGAAACCGAAAACGATATTTATTCAAATAAAGTAGAAGTAATACCGTCGGTAAAGGATTTAAAGTATGACTTA